>JAFMBU010000024.1 GCA_017858295.1 Porticoccaceae bacterium
TGATCATCACCTCTAAGCGGCAGCAGCTCGCCTGGCAAGTTGAGCAGCTGACCTCGGACGCCGGGATGTTTTTAACATTAATTGTCATCTGTAATACTCATAGATGGGCTTAGCTTGTAGCTAAGTCGGCTCTATTTGAAAGGGATTTAGGGACTGACAATGTCGTACCTTTGGCACTACTTTTTTCCGCTAACTCGAGTATTTTCAGCACGTTAACCGCATCTTCGGGACTCACCGGATTGTCAGCTCCTGATTCTATCGCGTTACTGATCTCCGCGTAATATTGCTGGTAGCAACCCGGCTCAGTTTTAATCAGTTCACTGGAATACTCAGAATAGAAACACCCAAAATCTTGCTCAGCTTCTAGGCCGTAACATGAGTCATTGGGTGAAGCACCATTCTTTAATTGCTGCTCTTGAGGATCAAGCCCATATTTGACGAAACTTCCTTTGCTTCCCTCAAGGCGAAAACGGGTATTCGGCGCGGCGGAAAACGAACTGCCATGAAGAATCACTTCAAGATTTTTATAGTGTAGTAACACATGAAAATAATCCGTGGTTTTGGAGTCGTCCCTCATGGGCAGGCATCTTGCTGTAACGGCTTTTGGCAAGCCAAAGAGGCGAATTGTTTGGTCAACCAAGTGAGAACCCAAATCAAACCATATTCCGGACCCGGGACCAGGCTGCTCGCGCCAACGCTGCCGAACTGTGGGGCGAAATCGATCGAAACGGGATTCAAATAAACGCACATCGCCGACCACAGTCTTATGGACTATTTTCTGTAGCGTTAGAAAGTCGCCATCCCAGCGCCGGTTATGGAATACCGACAGCAGCAGAGAGCGTTCGCGGGCAATATCGATTAGCTCCTGCGCCTCTATACTGGTTGTCACCATGGGCTTTTCCACAATAACATTCAGCCCACTTTTTAAGCACTGTTTGGCAATCGGGTAATGGGCCTCATTGGGGGCAGTAATCACCACCAAATTGATATCTGCTCCAGCGATCAAGTCCTGTGCAGTGTCAAAAACTAAAACCTGAGGATACTCTGTTGCCAACAGGTTTTTCTGAGAGCTGCTAATTGCCGTCAGCTCAAAGGATTGCGATGCATTTATAAGAGGGATATGAAATGTCTTAGCCGAATAACCAAACCCAATAATACCCACCTTAATCATGTCGCTTTATCCTCGAGTCTATTTTTTTCTGTAACGCTTTTCCATACCATCGAGAAAATTACGCAGCACCTGATCCAGGCATTCTCTATAGTTTTTATGGTCTGGACGACGGAATAAGGCGCTCAACTCGTGTTTGCTCATAGTGAACTCATTGAGCTTCAGAATCTCAAGCAAATCATCTGCCTGAAGACTCAGTGCGATCTTCAGCTTGCGCAGCACACTGTTATTACTGAGAAAATGCTCTGGCTCAGGAGTACCCTTATCGCTGGGCCCTCTATTCTTAATAATCAGGCCATTCAAGAAGCTAGCAAGATTTACATCTTCACAGAGCACAAACTCAGGCTCCCCTTCCCGGGCCAACCAAGTAGCCAGCTCAGCTTTATTGCCCTCATAGCCGCCGAGCTTAAAGATAGAGATCATCAGCGGATCGCTAAAATCGAAGATGTAGCGCACCCGGCGCAAGATATCGTTATTGTTGATAGCTAGTCCTCCTCTACTGCAGGGGTTTCATCGCTACTAACGGCTTTTACTGCAGAGAGTTCATCCCCGCCAATCGCTTTAGCGTTGATTTCTACATACAGAGTCATAATGCCCTTGGCCACAAATTCATCGACGTTTTTGGTCAGGGAAGACAGATGAACTTCCATAGCAGTCTCTTCGGACTCGCCAAATTTGCAGTCAAAGCCCCAGTATTTGGCGCCAGAGGGCAAAGTCTTGGCCCGTTCTTTCTTGAGAAACTTGCGGATGTCGTGCTTCACCGAGTCGACGACTCTAGGTAATTTTATTTTCGGGTGTTCTAATTTAAAGGTCTTTTTCATGGGGATCCTACTGAGGTGGGCAGCCGCGGAATGCGGGACAGTTACTTAGTGCGGGGAGTGTAGTGGTTATGGGGGGATTCTGCTATTAATTCAAGCTTAGCTGATGGCTATGCGCTGGATTTTGGGGTCACTAAGGGCGTCCTTAGCTCTTCCTGGGTAAGGTGCCGACTGTCGTCTTGCTACCATATGGTCTAAATGCAACACAAAAGGGCAGTGATATGACAACCTCACTGCCAACAGACTCTCACGGGCCATGTTGGCAGTTTGCTTTCAATACGCTCAATCAATATTGATCCCCAGCTCGTCCCACATCTCATCGACACGCTGTTTGACGGCGTCATCCATCACTATGGTTTCGCCCCATTCGCGGTCGGTTTCGCCGGGCAATTTGTTGGTCGCGTCCATACCCATTTTAGAGCCTAGGCCGGAGACGGGGGAGGCGAAGTCGAGGTAGTCGATGGGGGTATTTTCCACCATCATGGTGTCGCGGACCGGGTCCATTCTGGTGGTCATGGCCCAGACTACGTCTTCCCAATTGCGCACGTCTATATCGTCGTCGGTGACAATAACAAACTTGGTATACATAAACTGGCGCAGAAAAGACCAGACCCCCATCATCACGCGTTTGGCGTGGCCTGGGTATTGTTTCTTCATGCTGACGATGGCCATGCGGTAGGAGCAGCCTTCCGGGGGCAGGTAGAAGTCGACGATCTCGGGAAATTGCTTTTGCAGTATGGGTACAAAGACTTCATTGAGTGCCACGCCCAGTACAGCTGGTTCATCCGGTGGACGGCCGGTGTAGGTGCTGTGATAGATGGGATCTCTGCGGTGGGTGATGCGGTCGATGGTGAATACCGGGAAGCTTTCCACTTCGTTGTAGTAACCGGTGTGATCGCCAAAGGGACCTTCCTCGGCGACTTCCCCCGGGTGCAGAAAGCCTTCGAGAATAAACTCTGCTGTGGCTGGGACTTGCAGGTCATTGCCTAGGCATTTGGCGACCTGAGTTTTCTCGCCGCGCAACAGGCCAGCGAAGGCGTATTCCGAGAGTGTATCCGGTACTGGTGTGACGGCGCCCAAGGTGGTGGCGGGGTCTGCGCCCAGTGCTATGGCAACTGGATAGGGCTTGCCAGGAAAGCGTTTTTGAAATTCTCGGTAGTCGAGGGCGCCGCCACGGTGGGCGAGCCAGCGCATAATTAATTTGTTTTTGCCGATCTTCTGCATGCGGTAGATGCCAAGGTTCTGGCGTTCTTTTTCCGGGCCGCGGGTGACTGCTAGTGCCCAGGTGACCAATGGCGCTTTGTCCCCGGGCCAGCAGGTTTGGATGGGGAGTTTATCTAGGTCAACGTCGTCACCTTCGATCACGACTTCCTGGCAGGGCGGGTTTTTGATCTGCTTAACAGGCATATTTAGCACCTGCTTGAAATCGTGACGCTTTTCCCAGAGATCCCGCAGTCCTTTGGGTGGCTCTGGTTCTTTAAGAAACGCTAACAGAGTTCCCACATCGCGGAGGGCGCTGACATTTTCTTGCCCCATACCCATGGCGACCCGATCTGGGGTGCCAAACAGGTTGCAGAGAACTGGTGTGTCGTAGCCTTTGGGGTTTTCAAATAGGAGTGCCGGACCCTTAGCGCGCAGTGTGCGGTCGCTGATCTCGGTCATTTCTAGATTGGGATCGACCTCTTGCTTGATGCGAACTAGCTCTCCCCGCTGTTCGAGGAAAGCTATAAATTCACGCAGGTCAGAATATTTCAACGGGCTTTTAAATGTCATGGTGCTTGGGCCTAGGTCAGTGCAACAGGCCTATGATACGCAAGCTGCACTTATTTTGGCGCACTATTTACGCCGCATTGCACCAAAGAATTCGGCATTGTTTTTAAAGCCTTTGAGCTTATCAGTCATAAACTCGATGGCGGCAACGTCTTCCATATCGTGGAGTAGTTTGCGCAGAATCCAGACACGTTGCAGCTCGTCTTCATCCATCAACAGGTCTTCCCGGCGGGTACCGGAGCGACGAATATTGATCGAGGGGTAGACGCGCTTTTCAGCGATCTTGCGATCGAGAATCAGCTCCATGTTACCGGTGCCTTTAAATTCTTCGTAGATCACTTCGTCCATTTTCGAGCCGGTATCAACCAGTGCGGTGGCAATAATACTGAGGCTGCCGCCATGTTCGATGTTACGTGCAGCGCCGAAGAAACGCTTGGGTTTCTCAAGGGCGTGGGCATCGACACCACCGGTAAGTACTTTACCGGAGGAGGGGATTACGGTGTTATAGGCACGGGCTAAACGGGTGATGGAATCGAGCAGAATCACTACGTCTTTTTTGTGCTCTACCAGGCGTTTGGCCCGCTCGATTACCATTTCGGCAACCTGCACGTGACGTGTTGGTGGCTCATCAAAGGTGGAGGCAATGACTTCACCGCGCACGGTGCGCTGCATTTCGGTTACTTCTTCCGGACGTTCATCGATCAGCAATACGATAATGATACATTCGGGATTGTTGCGAATAATCGACTGAGCAATATTCTGCATCATGATAGTTTTACCGGCTTTCGGCGGTGCCACGATCAAGCCGCGCTGACCTTTACCGATCGGAGAGACCAAATCAATAATACGACCGGTCAAATCTTCCGAAGAACCATTGCCAGCTTCCAGCGTTAGGCGCTGATCTGGGAATAGTGGGGTAAGGTTTTCAAAAAGAATTTTGTTGCGGGCATTTTCTGGAGCGTCGAGGTTGATCTCGTCAACTTTGAGCATGGCGAAGTAGCGTTCACCGTCTTTCGGTGGGCGTATCTTGCCAGAGATGCCGTCACCAGTGCGCAGGTTAAAGCGTCTTATCTGGCTGGGTGATACATAGATGTCGTCGGGGCCGGCGAGGTAGGAGGCGCCTGCTGAGCGCAGGAAGCCAAAACCGTCTGGGAGTATTTCTAATACGCCGTCGCCGTAAATATCATCGCCGCCTTTGGCGTGTTTTTTGAGTAGGGCAAAGATGATGTCTTGTTTTCTTGATCGAGCTAAATTGTCGAGGCCGGCAGCGGCTGTCATCTTCAAAAGTTCGTCAATAGGTTTTTGTTTTAGTTCGGATAGATTCATAGGAGGGATATTTTAGGGTTGCTATAGGTTTGATAGAGGGATTGGCTTTACAGCCGGTTTGTTAATTTTTCTACTTTTTGCTTCTAAGGGTTTACTTTAAATTTTGAGTGAGGCTCGCCGGCTGCTTATGCTGTGTCATTTAATTAAATAAGACTAGAGCTGGGCTATTAGATAACACCGAAAGTGGTTAGTTGGGGAGCCTACGTGGAATATAAATGCTTGAATAGGAAGAAGTATAGCGTGCATTGATCAAAGCGCAAGGAAATTTTGCGGCCCCGAAACCAGGACCGCAAAGGGATTACAAAATGCTGTCGACAAATTCAACCAGCTGGGCTTTGGATAGAGCACCTACTTTCGTGGCTTCTACAGTGCCGTTTTTAAACACCAGCAGTGTTGGGATGCCGCGAACATTAAACTTTGCCGCTGTTTCTGGGCTGGTGTCCACATCGACTTTGCAGATTTTTACCCGTCCTGCATATTCGGTAGAGAGTTCATCGAGCAGCGGGGCAATCATTTTGCAGGGGCCACACCAGGCCGCCCAAAAATCTACCAGTGCTGGAATATCTGACTGCAGTACGTCGTTTTCAAAGCTAGAATCTGTCGTGTGAACGATAGCGTCGCTCATAGTGGGTCTCCACAAGTAATTAAAGTTATTGCCAGAAGCAGTATTCTGCGGCCATGTTACCATTCACTGCACAAAAGTCTCAATGCAAAAAAGGATAAGGACGCGGATCTTTTTTCGACAGCGGGTTTGGCCGAAAAACTGGATGAATGAGCAATAAAAATGACAGCTTGCCTGAGATCAAGATAATTGAATTTACTTTCTGAGAGCAGCCTAAAGGTTTGCTAAGCGCGCAGGTTGATTGAGGGGTAAGGCTTATTAAGAGGTATTACAGTGATTAAAAAAATACTATTGCTCGGGGCAATCGCCGTATTGTTCTGGGCCTATATCGCCTTCGACGGTCAGCGCTATCTATCTGTGGACTTCTTTCGCGATCTCTATGCTCAGCAGCCAGCACTCACCGCAGCGGTCTATTTTTCAATCTATGTGATTGCCACGGCGGTATCAATTCCCGGTGCGGCGCTATTAACGATTATTGGTGGCATGGTGTTTGGATTGTGGATTGGCACCTTGCTGGTTTCTTTCGCCAGCTCCATCGGCGCCACACTGGCGTTTTTGGTCTCGCGTTTTTTACTCAGAGATTGGGTGCAGGCAAAATTTTCCAGCCACCTAAGTACTATTAACCGGGGCATCGAAACCCAGGGTGGTTACTACCTCTTTGGTCTGCGACTAATACCCCTATTTCCGTTTTGGATGATCAATCTGGTGATGGGACTGACGCCATTAAAAGCAGCGACTTTTTACCTGGTTAGTCAGTTGGGTATGTTGGCAGGAACTTTTGTCTACGTTAATGCCGGTGCCTCCTTGGGTAGCATCGATGAATTTTCTGCGGCGGGCATTATGACCCCGGCGGTGATTTCGTCCTTTGTACTCTTAGCCCTGTTCCCCTTGATAGTGCGCGCAGTGGTTAATGCTGTGGAGCGGCGCAAGCTTTATCGCGGTTTTAAAAAGCCGCGTACGTTCGATACCAACCTGATTGTGATTGGTGCTGGCAGTGGCGGTCTAGTGAGTGCCTATATAGGCGCAACCCTCAAGGCTCGAGTAACGCTGATTGAGCGGGACAAGATGGGCGGCGACTGTTTAAACACTGGCTGCGTGCCGAGCAAGGCACTTATCCGCGCGGCAAAGTCCATGTCTGAAATTAACAAGGCGACGCAGTTGGGTATAGATGTTGCCCCTCCGCAAGTAGACTTTGCTCGAGTGATGGGCCGGGTTCAGGATGTGATCAAAACCATTGAACCCCATGATTCGGTAGAGCGTTTTACCGGTCTGGGCGTCGACTGCCTCTATGGCAATGCCAAGCTAATTTCGCCCTGGGTGGTGGATGTGGATGGGCAGCAAATCAGTGCTGAAAAAATTATTCTAGCCACTGGTGCGCGGCCGACCATGCCACCGATTCCTGGGTTAGATCAGGTTGATCCCTTGACCTCTGAGACACTCTGGCAGCTGCAGGATTTACCTGGGCGCTTGCTGATTGTCGGTGGCGGTGCGATTGGCTGTGAGTTGGCCCAGGCATTTCAGCGGCTCGGCTCCCAGGTCACCTTGGTTGAGATGCAGTCCCAGTTATTGCCGCGAGATGATCAGCAGGTTGCTTCCTTTATGCAAGATTGCCTTGCGTCTGAGGGTGTGCAAGTACTGACTAACTACGGCGCAGAAAAGTTTGATTCTCAAGGTGGTCAGCGTCATGCAGACCTATTTTCAACTGCTGAGCCAGCTGCCGAATCGCTGCGGATTGAATTTGATTTAGTGTTGGTAGCGATCGGCCGAACAGCCAACACCGAGAGTCTTGGCCTTGAAGCGTTGGGTATCCCGCTTAATGCTAATGGCACTCTCACCACGGATGATTATCTGCGCACCTGCTATCCGAATATCTTGGCCTGTGGCGATCTGGTTGGGCCCTACCAGCTGACCCATGCTGCCAGCCATCAGGCGTGGTTTGCTGCGGTAAATGGTCTGCTTGGACGGTTTAAGAAATTCCGCGTTGATTACCGAATTATGCCCCAGGTGGTATTTACTGATCCGCAGATTGGGCGTGTGGGTCTCAATCAGCGTGATGCTGCAGAGCAGGGTATTGAAGTGGAGATCACCCAGTACGAGCTATCCGATTTGGATCGCGCCATTGCCGATAACGATGCCCAGGGTTTTATTCAGGTGTTAACGGTTCCGGGTAAAGACCGGATTCTCGGTGCGACTATTGTTGGGCCTCAAGCGGGGGAGTTGATCAATGAGTTTGTGTTGGCGATGAAACATAATTTGGGTCTGAATAAGCTCCTGGGAACCATTCGCAGTTATCCAACCCTGAGCGAGGGCAATCGATTTGTTGCTGGGGAGTGGAAGCGCAAGCATGTTCCCCATAGATTGTTGGCGATCTTGCAGCGCTATTTAGGGCGCAACCTGAAAGACTAGGGTTTTCAGGTCAAGCGTTCTAACCCAAGCGTTCTAATACAGGCTCTCTAACCCAAGCCCTCTAACTCAAGCTATGCTCATCACTGCTGGCATAGTCGGGCATAGTCTCTTGAGCTGCCACTGACTGGGGGTCGATATGAATAATGATCTCGGAGCCGGGGAAGACTGAGAGTATTCTCGCCTCAACTTCATCGGAAATTTTGTGGGCAGCCATCAGGCTTAGATCATCGTCCAGCTCCAGATGCAGCTGAATAAAGGTCATGGTTCCAGAGTGACGCGAGCGCAGGTCGTGAAGTCCTCTGGTGCTGGGGTGAGCCAGCACTAGAGCCTTAATGGTGTCGCGATCTTCGTCTGGCAGTTCACGATCCATTAGGTGATCGTAAGAAGTGACGATAATTTCGCGCGCGCTGTAGAGAATATACAGTCCTATCGCGGCAGCAAAAATACCATCAAAACCGGGATAGCCGAGGCTCACCAGTAGCAGCGCAATAATCACGCTGCCATTAACCAGCAGGTCGGTGCGGTAGTGCAGAGCATCGGCTTTAATCGCTGTAGAGTTGGTTTTGCGAATCACATGCTGTTGAAAACTCAGTAATCCCAGTGTTGCGACAATGGAAATCACCATCACCACCATGCCAAGCTGCACGGACTCAACTGCCACTGGGTTAATAATTCGCTCTGCGGCTTCAAAGAGCAAAAATCCCGCAGATCCCGCAATAAATAACGACTGGCTTAAACCGGCCAAGGCTTCGGCTTTGCCATGACCAAAGCGATGCTCTTTGTCTGCCGGTGTCAGGGCATGGCGCACGGCGATCAGATTGATCATGGATGCCAGGGCGTCGAGCATGGAGTCGATCAATGTAGCCAGTAGGCTGACGGAACCCGAGGCTCCCCAGGCTGCGAGCTTTAGGGCAATCAATACCAGTGCCACAGAGGTTGAGGCGTAGGTGGCCAGACGCAGTAGGCGCGCGGTCTCTTGGGGAGGCAGCTGATTAATTGTTGAGGTTGCGTCATTCATGACTGTATCTGGAGCCCTAGTGTTTCGATGATCTGCAGTTTAACAAATTAAACCGATCAGTCCCTAGGAAAACCCCTGCAGCGTGCTATTCAAAAATTGATAGCCCAGCGCCGTTGTTTGGTAGCGGCGCTCATTCACTTCTAATAGTCCCTGAGACTGCAATTTTGCCACTTGCTTGGCAATGCTTGAGGCAGGTAGACCGGTGCGCGACGTAAAATAGTCCGCACTCAGACCATCGCGCAGACGCAGGCCGTTCATCATAAACTCCACTGCCAGCTCGTCTAAGGCTATGGGTTTTTGCTGAGCCAGAGTGAGTGGGTCTCGGGCTAAATAGTTATCGGGCTGGCGAGTTTTGTTGCTGCGCAGAATGCAGTTTTCAGCTGGCACAGTGATTTTTCCGTGGGCGCCGGCTCCGATACCCAGATAGTCGCCAAACTGCCAGTAGTTCATATTGTGCCGGGAGGCTTGTCCCGGCTGGGCAAAGGCCGACACTTCATACTGCTTGTAACCGCCATCGTCGAGCAGCTCCATACCAGCTTGCTGTATATCGATCAGAGCATCTTCCTCCGGCAGTTGCGGGGGCCGCGAGTAGAACTCAGTGTTGGGCTCGATAGTCAGCTGGTACCAGGAAATATGCAGTGCACCGCTGTCCCTGGCCAGCTGGAGATCCCGGCGCGCCTGCTCAACTGTCTGACCTGAGAGGCCATGCATAAGATCGAGATTAAAGTTATCAAAGCCGGCTCGCCGTGCGGTATCAATTGCCGACAGGGCCTGACTGCCATCGTGAATACGGCCCAACTGCAGCAGATGCTGATCATTAAAACTCTGGATACCAATGGATAGGCGATTGACCCCAGCGCTGCGAAAGCCACTAAATTTATTCTGCTCTGCAGTACCTGGGTTGGCTTCAAGAGTGATTTCTATATCTGTTTCAAAGCCGATAAGGCGTTCTGCGGCATTGAGTATTTGGCCAATGCCCGCAGCCGAAAACAGGCTGGGGGTGCCACCGCCAAAAAAGATCGAAGTGAGTTTCCTACCCTGAGCCCATTTTTGATCCTGTTGCAGGTCCGCAATCAGTGCCTGAATATAGTTCTGTTCAGGAATCTCAGGGCCGGCAGTGTGAGAGTTAAAATCACAGTAGGGGCATTTGCGCACACACCAGGGTATGTGCACATAGAGAGAGAGGGGCGGGAGTTCCAGTGCGCTGTCGATGTGGAGGCCTGTTGGTTATTGTGCGATCTAAGTGGACTGCCTATTGGCTGCAGTACTGTCGGATAAAGTGCCGGCTAATTTGTTAAGTAACTCTTGTATCGCTTTGCCGCGATGACTGATGCGGTTTTTTTCCTGTTTGTCTATTTCTGCCGCATGACAGTCTAAATCCTCAACATAAAATAGCGGATCATAACCAAAGCCGCCGTCACCCTTTGGCTCCAGTGCAATATAACCCTCCCAGCTGCCCTGACAGATAATCGGTGTGGGGTCAGTGGCGTGACGCATATAGACGATAACGCATTGATAGCGTGCGCTGCGCTGTTCCAGTGGGGCGTCGCCCAGTACTTCGAGAAGCTTTTTATTGTTGCTGGCATTATTGGCCTCTGGACCGGCGAAGCGTGCGGAGTAGATACCAGGTGCGCCATTGAGTAGATCCACTTCCAGTCCCGAGTCATCGGCGATTGCCGGCATGCCTGACATCAGTGTGGCATTGCGGGCTTTAAGGATGGCATTCTCCACAAAGCAGAGTCCGGTTTCTTCAACATCCTCTATGCCCAGTTCCTGTTGAGGAACTATCTGCATATTGAGTTCGGCCAGCATGTCGTTAAGTTCTTTAATTTTCCCGGCATTACTGCTAGCCAATACAATTTTCAAACGCTGTTCCTCTATTTGTGGTGTTGCATCTTATGGATAAGATTAGTCGTGATACATTTTTTTCTGGAACTTGAAATCATAGGCGGGCTTTTGTGGGTCGGCGCGCACCGAAATCTTAAAGGTTAAAAGGTCTTCATTTTCAAATTCGAAAGGCGCCAGGTAATAGACCGCATCCTGTTCCCGCACTTCAACAAATTCCAGCGTCTGACTCATCTGAAAAATATTGTAAACCTTGCCACTGATCAGCGCAGATTTGCCGGTTCCGGAACCCATCACTAGGGCTATATTAACCAGCCCTTTGTCTTTGCCGCGAACAATTTTATTAGCCACTGCTACATCTGGATCTATAAAGGTGCTGTTAAAGGCACTAAAGAAAATCTTATTGTCGCCAACCTGTTTGTAGATCTTGTCATTGGCCACAGCGGCCGCAGGCAGCGCTAAAGACAGAATAGATAATAATACGAGTAAATATTTCATTGGCTTAGTCCTCCATGTTGGGCCATAAGGCCCGTAAACGATTATTTGCTGAGATGATAAACCGCGGTTTCGGCAAATAGATTGGGCCACAGGTTTTTGAGTTGTCGGTCGAGAAAATGTTCACCGACGAACTGTTTACGTAGAATTTTTATATTTCGTTCACGGCACAGAGCTTCGAAATCACTGTAGGTAAAAAAGTGGATGTTGGGTGTGTCATACCATTCATAGGCCAGCTGTTTGGTCACTGGCATACGTCCGCGAAAAGTTAGATACGCGCGGGCTTTCCAGTGGCCAAAGTTGGGGAATGTGATGACACATTGAGTACCGATTCGCAGCATCTCGTCCAACACCAGGTGTGGAAAACGCATGGCCTGCAGTGCCTGAGTCATAATTACAGTGTCAAAGCTGTTGTCGGCAAAATTGGCCATGCCCTTGTTGAGATCCTGCTCCACAACATTGACGCCTTTGGCTACGCACTGATTGATCGAGTCTGGATCAATCTCAAGGCCATAACCGCGAATATCTAAATCTTTCTGCAGTTGAGCCAGTAGTGTGCCATCGCCACAACCGAGGTCGAGAACTCGAGAGTTGGGTGCAACCCAGGAGTGAATGGAATCATTTATTTGGCGCGTGCTTTCGGCTTGGTTCATGCTGCGCCCTCCAATTTATCGGCGACCTTGCTGAGATAATTGCCCAGCACTTGTTGGTAGCGGGGATTGGGCAGCAAAAAGGCATCGTGGCCCTGGTCTGAATCTATTTCGGCGAAGGAGACGTTTTTGCCGGCGGCAATTAAGGCGTCGGTAATCTCCCGGGAGCGCTGAGGCGAAAAGCGCCAGTCGCTGCTGAAGGCCACCACCAGAAAGTCACAGCTGGCATGGCTAAAGGCCTGCACTGGGTCATTTTGATACTCTCGGGATAGGTCGAAATAATCGAGCATCTTGGTAATCAGAATATAGGCATTGGCATCAAAGTCGCCGGAAAACTTCTCACCCTGATAGTTGAGATAGCTTTCAATCTGAAACTCTATGGGAGCGGCCTCTCCCTGAGTAAAGGTTCCCGAGCGCAGCTCGCGGCCAAATTTTTGCCCCATCAGTTCATCGGAGAGATAGGTGACATGACCGATCATGCGAGCCAGGGCCAGACCGCGACGTGGCGCTGTATTGTTTTCCAAGTAATTGCCGTCACAGAAGTCGGGGTCCGATTGAATCGCCCTGCGGGCCAGTTCATTAAAGGCGATATTCTGTGCCGTCAGCTTCATGGATGAGGCAATAACAATACTATTGGCCAGCTTGTCTGGATGCTCCAGTGCCCAGCGCATCGCTTGCATACCCCCGAGACTGCCGCCTATCACTGCAGCCCAGCGTTGAATACCGAGATGCTCCATCAACAGGCGTTGGGATTCCACCCAGTCTCTGGCGCGCAGCACCGGGAAGTCTGCACCCCATGGCTTACCACTTTCTGGATTAATTGTCGTGGGGCCGGTACTGCCAAAGCAGCTGCCGATATTATTCAGTGAAACAATAAAAAAGCGATTGGTGTCCATGGCTTTGCCTGGGCCTATATAGCTGTCCCACCAGCCGGGCTTTTCCCCATCGGCATAAACGCCGGCCGCGTGGTGGCTGCCGCTTAGGGCATGACAGATCAATAGGGCATTACTCTTGTCAGCATTCAGGGTGCCATAGGTCTCAACCATCAGCTCATGGCTCGGCAGCACAACGCCGCAGGCCAGTGTCAGAGGCTTTTCAATAAGAATTTTTTCCGCCGTTACCAGGCCGACGGAGGATGCGCTTGTATCTGATGTCATTAACGGATTCTCTGGGAGTTCGCTCTTAATTATAGGTGTTGAGTCTAAGAGGCTGCCTAGTTTAACGCAACTTTGGCCGAGGCTTTTAATTAACAGGGGTGGACGCAAAGAAAGGTAAGCCGGTGCTATTTTTAATCTCAGCATTGTCGGATAGACTAACACTTCAAATTTGCCCGGATAAAAAAAGCATGATTTATAAAAAATTGGGAAACACTGATATAGAAGTGTCGTTGGTTGGTTTGGGAACTATGACTTACGGCGAGCAAAACACCTCAGACGAGGCCTGCGAGCAGATGGATTACGCGGTTGCACAGGGCATTAATCTGCTCGATGTGGCCGAGATGTATCCGGTGCCGCCAAAGCCAGAGACCGCTGGTCTAACTGAAAGCTATGTTGGCGATTGGCTGCGACAGACTGGCAAGCGCAGTGATGTGGTTCTGGCGACCAAGGTTGCCGGCCCTTCAAGTGCCCTTGGTGTAACCCATATTCGAGATGGTTCACGACTCAACGCCGACCATATTCGCCGCGCTGTTGAAGGTTCTCTTGAGCGCCTGCAGACCGATCATATAGACCTCTACCAGGTTCACTGGCCAGAGCGGGTGACCAACTATTTCGGTCAGCGCGGCTACACACATAGACCTCATCTCGATGGTATCGCTATTGAAGAGACCTTTGTTGCTCTGGCGCAGATGGTTGATGAGGGATTGATCGGGCATATAGGCATCTCTAACGAAACGCCCTGGGGTGTGATGGAGTATTTGCGCCTAGCGCGTGAGCTGGATCTACCCCGTATTGCCACTATTCAGAATCCCTACAGCATACTGGGCCGATCATTTGAAAATGGTCTCGCTGAGATCTGTATTCGTGAAAATGTGGGTCTGCTGGCTTACTCGCCGCTGGCTTTTGGCGTGCTCAGTGGCAAGTATATGCGCGGCGCTATGCCAGAGGGTTCGCGTATTAAACTGTTCCCACGCTTTGCTCGCTACAGTAGCGCCAACTCACAGGCCGCCACGGAAGCCTATTACGATGTGGCGAAAAAGCATGGTCTCAGTTTGGTTGAGCTGTCTCTGGCGTTTGTCTGCGAACAGCCCTTTGTCGCCAGCTGCTTGATCGGTGCAACCACCATGGAACAACTCAAGCAAAATATTGATGCCTGCCAAGTGGCGCTGTCTGATGAGGTCAAAGCGGACCTGGACGAGGTCTATCAGCAGTATCCAGATCCGGCAGTTTAGACTCTAGTTAGCCAGACTTAGCTATCCAACTAAGGACTGCACTGTGCCGCCAAGGATTGGCAGTAGTTTATTGCGAATAATCATCAGGCTGAGAATCGCCACCATGGGCGAGATATCCATCATGCCTATGGGTGGGATAAAGCGTCGAAAGGGGCGTAGGTAGGGCTCCGTAATCTGTCCCACTAACTGCACTGAGGGATGACTGGTTGTACCCACCCAGCTGGATATGGCAAGAATAAAAATTCCCCAGAAATAGACTTCGATCAGCGCATAGAGCAGATCAAAGGCGGCCACTGGGATATACATAATAATATCCAGTATGCCGACGCCAGTAGCCAGACCCATAATCAAATAGAACGACCACTTGACCAAAATTGCTGCCGCCAGAACCGCCAAATTGAGGGTTCCAACTGTAGGCAAAATTTTATTTATGGGGTTTACGATTGGCGCCGTCAGCTTAAATACAGTCTGGGAGATCGGGTTGTAAAAGTCCGCTTGTACCAGTTGCAGCAGCAGTCGAATCAGCAGTAAAAAGCTTCCGATCTGCACCGCCAGGCTGAGAATATAAATCGGCGTTCCGCCAAGTGCGTTCATAAATAATCCTTAGTTTTATTGGTTCTTGTGAAAGTCTGCTTTAAGCAAAGCTCTTTATTTACTAAATTCTTCTGCCATCTCCTGAGCGCGGTTGCGTGCTGCCTGCATAGCCTGACGAAAAGTATCTTCTATATCCAGTGATTGGAACTTTGCAATCGCCGCTCTGGTGG
>JAFMBU010000244.1 GCA_017858295.1 Porticoccaceae bacterium
GCACTGGCGATAAGGCCGCGTTTAGCATTATCGAAATCCACCTGGTTCTCTATATCAAGGGTTTCTGCGAATTCTAAGTTACTGTCTAGGGTAAACTGGCTGGCAGCGGAGTCGATGATTTTGGCATCGGCTGTTTGATCGCAGGCGACCAATAAAAACATCAGAAAAAAGCTGATAAGTGGAGTAGTTACACGACGCTGACTAGCTTTGAACATGATGCTTTCACCCTCAGATTCATTATTCTTGTTATGTGCTTTAAGAGCACAATTTGAAATCTCTTGGAGACTTAAATAAAAACCGCAGCGTACTGTCAAAAAAGTAATTATTTAGAACTCGACAGTACAACTTAAGATCAGCCTGTGTCTTCACTTAGAGAACCATATGCCGCAGGGACGCGGCATCTGAGCGTACCTGGACGATGCACACGGATGTGCAAGTGTCGCGGGAGGCATGGATGCCGGTAGCGACCGTATTCACAGCGTGTTCTCTAAGGCAAGCCCAGAATTTAATCGCCACCAAAAACTATTAAGATATCCAGTGACAGAATACAAAACAGCCCCTTAAACAATCATCTAAGAGGCTGTTTGAACTACCATTTCAAGACGGTTTAAGCTAAGACCTAAACTACCTCAAACAGACCAGCAGCACCCATACCACCACCAACACACATAGTGATAACAACGTACTTCTCGCCGCGACGCTTACCTTCCATCAACGCATGCATAACCATACGCGCACCACTCATACCAAATGGGTGACCAATAGAGATAGAACCGCCATTTACATTCAAACGATCCATAGGAATACCCAACTTATCGCGACAGTAAATAACCTGAACCGCAAACGCCTCGTTCAATTCCCACAAACCAATATCATCAATCGTCAAACCGTGACGCTTCAGCAACTTAGGAATAGCAAAAACAGGACCAATACCCATCTCATCCGGCTCACAACCCGCAACCGCAATACCACGATAAATACCCAGCGGCTCCAGATTACGCTGAGAAGCCAAAGTACCATCCATCAACACAACCGCAGCAGCGCCGTCAGATAACTGTGACGCATTGCCACCAGTAATAGTGCCACCGTTGCGCACCGCTTTCAGACCAGACAAACCCTCAAGATTAGTACCGGGACGATTGCCTTCATCTTTAGACAAAGTCACAACTTCTTCAGTTACTTCACCCGTCTCACGATTGGTCACCAACTTAGTAGCAGTAACCGGAACAATCTCATCAGCGTACAGACCCGCTTCCTGAGCAGCCGCAGTACGCGCCTGAGAAATAACCGAGTACTCATCCTGAGCTTCGCGAGAAATACTGTAGCGATTAGCAACAGTCTCAGCAGTATCCAACATCGGCATATTGAGTAGCGGCACATTTTTCGTAGCCAGAGGATCAGCCACACGATGGACATTAAACTTTTCATTTTGAATCAGGCTGATACTCTCACAACCACCGGCAACAATAACCGAAGAACCGTCAACAGTAATATTGCTAGCGCCAATAGAAATCGCCATCAAACCAGAAGAACACTGACGGTCAACAGTCATACCCGACACAGACACCGGCAAGCCAGAAGCCATAGCCGCTTGACGACCCAAGTTCATCGTCTGAGTACCCTGCTGCATAGCAGCACCCATAATGCAATCATCGATCTCTGAAGGATCAATGCCAGCACGGGCAACCGCGGCAGTAATTGCATGAGAACTCATAGACGGTGATTCAAGATTATTAAACGCACCACGAAAAGCTCGGCCAATTGGCGTACGAGCAGCTGAAACAATTACTGCTTCTTTCATAATAATTTCCTTTAAATTTATTGTAAATTTTGATTTTTTAATTCAGTTTTAAAGCGCAACAGCTAAGCCTGCAATGCAGCCATCGCCTTCATCAAAAACTTCTCAGTCTGCTTGCCACCGGATTCCAGCGGCTGCTGATTTGACGGATCACTGAGCTCATCCCACTGAGCAACAATCGCTTCAGGGGTCTGCTCCGCTTGAGGCAAGAAAATACCATCGGTTTCATACATACCCGATTTCGCATAACCACCCGCACCGGCACAGAGAATCGTTCTTGTCGGAGCGGTCTCATCACAGAGAACCAGCGCCGCTGCAGTAACCGACTCTGCGGTTAACAAACCTAACATCTCTGGAGGCATCAGATCTTCAGTCATACGCGTGCCCGCAGTGGGCGCCAGCGCATTAACATGAATATTGTTCTTCGCGCCCTCAAGAACCAAGGTGTTCATAAAGCCCAGCACCGCCATTTTCGCAGCGCCGTAATTAGTCTGACCAAAGTTACCGTACATACCGCTAGAAGAGGTCGTCATCACAATGCGGCCATAATTCTGCGCACGCATAATGTCCCATACCGCTTTAGTACAGTTAACCGAACCCATCAGGTGAACATCCATCACCAGTTTAAAGTCAGCCAAATCCATCTTGCTAAAAGACTTATCACGCAGAATGCCAGCATTGTTGATCAAAATATCAACTCTGCCCCACTTCGCCATCGCCTGAGCAACCATATCTTCAACTTCATCAAACTTGGACACGTTAGCACCGTGAGCAAAAGCTTCACCCCCAGCGGCTTCAATAATGCCCACCACTTCCATCGCCGCATCAGAAGACGCGCCAGTACCATCTCGCGCACCCCCTAAATCATTCACAACCACTTTGGCGCCACGTTCGGCGAGTGCCAATGCATGAGAACGGCCCAAGCCATTACCTGCACCAGTAACAATTGCTACTTTGCCTTCAAAACTAATACTCATTCGTTACCTCGTTAATCTGAATCTATTTATACAAA
>JAFMBU010000245.1 GCA_017858295.1 Porticoccaceae bacterium
GTGAGTTTTAGCAGTACTGTAATTGCGGTAAAAGTACTGGAAGAGAATGGTGAGATGCGCTCTCGCCATGGCCAGGTCGCCATTGGTATCTTAGTTATTCAGGATATAGCTGCAGTGGTATTTGTCACCCTGGCCTCTGATATGTCCCCTTCCTGGTGGGCACTGACACTGCTATTACTACCACTGCTACGTCCAGCGTTGGATTATTTAATGGCACGCTGCGGTCACGGAGAGCTATTGCCACTGGCTGGGATATTCCTCGCCTTTAGCGGTGCGGAGCTTTTCGAATTGCTCGGCCTAAAAGCCCACTTGGGTGCCCTAGTAGTCGCAGTTTTGGTCAGCAGTCATCCAAAGGCAGCGGAACTGTCTAAGTCTCTGCTGAGTTTTAAAGATCTATTTTTGATCGGCTTTTTCCTCTCTATCGGCTTTACCGCACTACCGACCATGGATATGTTGGGGGCGGCGTTGATTATGGCGATTGCGCTGCCAATTAAAGCTGGTCTGTTCTTCCTCTGGCTGACCCGTTTAAAGCTGCGCGCCCGGACCTCATTTTTAACTGCGCTGAGTTTGGCCAACTACAGTGAATTTGGCTTAATCGTCTGCTCTATTAGCGTGACTCAGGGTCTATTAAGTCAAGAATGGTTGATTATTATGGCGCTCAGCGTGGCACTCTCATTTGTATTTTCAAGCGCGGCGAACACTCTATCTCACAGACTATATGGACGCTGGGCGCTGCCCCTAAAACGCTTTGAAAACCCCATACGCTTGGCTGAGGATCACTTTGACCAACCGGGACAAGTCGCGGTTCTAGTCGTGGGTATGGGCCGTGTTGGCACCGGCGCATACGACATATTGAAAAATGAAATGGGCAAGACTGTATGCGGCATAGATATGGATCGAAACCGCGCCAATTCTCACATTCAAGCCGGGCGACATGTTATCTATGGCGATGCCGAGGATCCCGATTTTTGGTCCGATATCAACTTTGAGGGTATTCAATTGACCATGTTTGCCATGCCCAACTTTCACGATATTCAGGAAGCCCAAAATCAAATTCAGCTAGCAGGCTACAAGGGTAAGACAGCGGCTATTGCTCGCTATAAGGATGAGGAGCAAAAGTTGCTCTCCGCCGGTGTCGATGAGGTATTTAATTTTTATGCTGAGGCAGGAGCTGGATTTGCCGACCAGAGTGTTCACCTTATGGAATAGGAGATTGATATGCGCAGATTTAAGGAGCTTTTATTTGTCGTCAGCGCCGACAACCATGATTCAACTGGGGCACTAAAGCGTGCCCTGACCTTAGCCGAAAACAACCAAGCTCGGCTGACTCTGGTGGAGGTCATCAAGCATATTCCGAACAATATAAAACTGCCCAACAGCAGTTTATCCCCTAGCGCACTGCAGAGAAAAATAGTCGCCAGCCGAAAAGCAAAGCTCGAGGAGATCGTCGCTCCCCTGGGTAAAACCGTAGATATTCGCCTAAAAGTGTTGGTTGGTGTTGCCTTTTTGGAAATCAGTCGCGAAGTCCTGCGCAGTGGTTATGACCTAGTCATTAAAGTGGCAGAGCAGGACGGTTTCGGTTTTTCCCGTCTGTTTGGCAGCGACGATATGCACCTACTGCGCAAATGCCCCTGCGCGGTGTTACTGGTTAAACCCAATAGTGGCAAGACCTATCAGCGCATTGTCGCCGCGGTGGATGTGGATGACTCCTTCGCGCCTACAGAACTCGAGACCAGACACTCACTGAATATTGAAATTCTAGAGCTGGCCAGTTCCATGGCCATCGCAGAAAGTGCCGATTTCCATATTGTTCACGCCTGGCAGGCAGTGGGAGAAAGCATTATGCAGGGCGGCTTTATGCACAGCTCCAACGAACAGGTGGCCGAGTATGTGGACCAGGCGCGTCAAAAAAGTGTCGCCAGAATGGATAGTCTGGTGGACGAAGTTAGCCGCAGAGTGGGCAGAGAGGCAATTGACTATATAGAGCCAACTAAACAGCTGCTCAAAGGTTTGCCGCGCAGAGTTATTCCGGAATATGTCAATAATATTGCCGCTGACTTGGTGGTTATGGGCACCGTTGCTCGCACCGGCGTGCCGGGATTTATTATGGGTAATACCGCCGAGACCATACTCAATCATATCAACTGCTCTGTGCTTGCAATTAAGCCTCAGGGCTTTGTCACGCCGATTACACTGCAAGACTAGAGTGAGCTGCCAGAGCCGAGCGCAAAGCGCAGGCAATTGAAAAGGCCGAGTACTTTGCTCGGCCTTTTAATAATCCTAACAGCGCTCCTAAGACAGCATTATCGATTACGGCCTAAAGCATCGTGACTGGTCACCCAGTCCCCGGCGAGGACCGCACTCATCAGCGACACTTCGCCCGCAAGCACAGTGGCACCAATAATTTCAGCCAGCTTGTGGACTTTACCCGCACCATTGCAATCGAGAATATTAAGGCACTCTTGCTGGGTCGGCAGACCGGTGCCGCCGCCGTAGGTGGCAACAATCAACGAGGGCAGAGTAATGGATAAATAGTAATTTCCAGCTTCGTCAACATCGGCAAAAATAATTGATGAAGAGGACTCAGCCACATTGGCGGCGTCCTGACCGGTGGCGATAAACACGGCGGCTATGCCATTGGCGGCATGGGCTCCGGTGCTTGATGAACCGGCCATAAAGCTGCCCACCTGATTGATCTGTCGGGCTTTAAAGAGCACCTCTGCGGTGACGCCCATAGTCTTTTCCAACAGCGCACCGGGAATCAACACCTCTGCAACCACGCGCTTGCCACGACTGTG
>JAFMBU010000246.1 GCA_017858295.1 Porticoccaceae bacterium
GCCCCGGCCTGCATCAGAATGGCGGCATTATCTAGCGCCTGTACTTCTGTGGCATAGGACATAAAGGGCATATCGGTCATCAGCAGGGCACGGTTGTTACCGCGCTTAACCGCTTCGGTGTGGTAGGCCATATCATCAATGGTTACGGGTAACGTACTGTCACGGCCTTGGACTACATTGCCGAGGGAGTCGCCCACTAATACCACTTCAATTTCAGCGGTTTCAATCAGCTTTGAGAAGGTGAAATCATAGGCCGTGATCACGGCGAATTTCTCGCCACTGGCTTTCATTGCTGCAAGATTGCTAATCGTTGTTGTTTTCATAGTTGTGTTTTTTCGCCTCAATAGCGTCTCGATGGCGAGATTATAGCGGTTTTACTGCAGGGGGTGAGGGTTGTAGTAATGTCGGCCAGAACTAATTTGCAGCATGTACTCGACCAGATTTTGATAGTCGCGCTCACTTTTTGCCAAGTTTATGGCTTCGGTGTTGACGATAAGCAGCGGCGTGTCGTCGTAATAATAGAAAAATTGCGTGTAGGCGTCATTGAGTTGCTGCAGATAGCTGAGCTCTATAGACCGTTCGCTGGGTGCACCGCGCAGTTGTACGCGATCGAAGAGCGTCTCTGTGGGCGCCTGTAGATAGACCACTAGGTCGGGCTTTGGCAGGTCGCTAATAATATTGTCATAGACCGTCTGGTAGAGTCGGTACTCATCGTCATCCAAGGTTATCTTGGCAAACAGTGGATCTTTTTCAATTAAAAAGTCGGCGATTCGAACCTGCTGGAAAATATCCCCCTGACGCAATTCTTGCAGTTTTCGCATGCGCTGAAACAGAAAAAACAGCTGGGTGGGCAGGGCATTGCTGCGACGGTCTTGATAAAAGCGTTCGAGGAAGGGATTCTCCTCGGCGTCTTCAAGCAGTATTTCATAGTTAAAGGAATGGGCGAGACGCTTTGCTAATGTTGTCTTGCCTATGCCGATTGGCCCTTCTATAGCAATGTATTGTGGGATTGTGGCTGTAGCCAGATCGAGATTAAATTCGCTGAGAATTGTTTGTTCCACATTGCTCTCCAAAATGTCAGCGCACAGGCTATAAACGAATTTTTTTGGCTATTTAGTCTTCGCCATTTGTTGTTTTGACAATACCTTGCTGGGAGCAGTTTGCCAATAGTTGAGCGACAGTTTCTCCGCTGGGTAGGGCCAACTGAGGATTGAGATCCATCAGGGGAACCAGAACAAACGCGCGTTCGCCTATACGTGGGTGCGGAATCGTCAGGCGTTCGCTTTCTATTACAAGCGAGTCACCTACAGGAGAGCCGCCTACAAGATCGTTGTAGAACAGAATATCCAGATCCAGAGTTCGCGGCCCCCAGTGGATGCTGCGCACGCGATTTTGCTGTTGTTCGATAGCTTGCAGAGCATCCAGCAGATCCAGAGGTGACAGGTCGGTGCTGAGCTGTGCTGCGGCATTGATAAAGTCTGGCTGTTGCGGGCCGATAGGTGGCGTCTGGTAGCGATTTGATACTGCGATCAGCTGTATATTTGGATGTTGCGCAAGTGCCTCAAGGGCACTGTCTAGCTGCTGGTGCGGGCTGTCCATGTTGCTGCCCAGGGCAATATAGACATCAGCCATTATTGCGCAGGGTCTGTTTTAGGTCTGGGGCTATTGCGGCGACGGCGGCGTTTTTTCGGGCCCCGGTCAGTGGCCATAACGTCATCCGCCATAGTCTGACGGCTTTCATGGTTGGCGTCCTGATAGGCAGTCCACCATGCGCCGAGACCATCTAGATCTTCACCGGCCTGTTCTCGCAGCAGGACAAAATCATAAGCCGCTCTAAAGCGTGGATGTTCAACCAAACGCTGAGCGCGATTGCCGCCGCGACGTCGCAGGTGCAACTGCAGATCCCAGATCTCGCGCATTGGAATGCTGAAGCGCTTAGGTATGGCAGTCACCGGAATCTGGTTGAGAATAATTTCGCCCGCCGCTTTGCTCAGGGCATAGGGAGGCGAGTTACCATTTTTCTCAAAATTGCTCGCCAGTCTCTGCACCGCAGGCCACAGCAGAGCGGCGTAGATAAAGGCGGGCGTAACACGCTGGGAATCCTGAATGCGCTTGTCAGTATTGATTAGCGCCTGAGATACCAGTTTCATAGGCAGGCCCTGACGGTCATTGAGCATAGGGCCTAACTGGGGAACTATATAATCGAACAGGCCGTGTTCAACCAATATTTTAAAGGTATCTAAACCCTGGCCACTCATAAATAGTTTTAGTGTTTCATCAAACAGTCGCGGCGGTGAGACCTGCTGAAGATCGGCGGCGCGGTGTTTCATGGGAGTTGCCGTGGCTGGTTCTATATCGAAACCGAGCTTGGCGGCAAAGCGCGCGACGCGCAATAGCCGCACGGGATCTTCGCGAAAACGGGTTTCCGGGTCGCCGATAATGCGGATAACTTTGGCATCCATATCGTCTATACCATTGGTAAAGTCATGGATGCTATTGCTGCTGGGATCGTAATACAGTGCGTTGACGGTGAGATCGCGGCGTGAGGCGTCCTCTTCCACAGTGCCAAAGACATTATCTCTTGTGAGCATGCCCGAATCGGTTTGCTGGCGACGATTTTTACTGGTGGTCTGGCTGCTGTTAGAGCGGAAAGTCGTGACTTCAATAATTTCGCGGCTGAACTGTACATGGACGATTTGAAAACGGCGGCCAATAATCCGCGAGCGGCGGAACAATTCTTTAACTTCGTAGGGCTTGGCGCTGGTGGCCACATCAAAGTCTTTCGGTTTAAGGCC
>JAFMBU010000247.1 GCA_017858295.1 Porticoccaceae bacterium
CAGAAGTTGCTCTTTTCGGCAATACTCAAGTGTCTGATCAAGGGCCTTAGAAGTAGCCGCAATAATTTCATCGATCTGCGCTGTAGTGATAATTAGTGGCGGACAGAATGCCAAACTGGAACCGGCTACAGTGCGCAATATCACCCCCCTATCCTGCACCGCTTTTTGGGCATAGGCGCCGACAGCACCATTGGCGAAGGCCTGACCGGTTTGTTTATTTGCAACCAACTCAAGGGCGCCGATAAGGCCACTACCGCGAACTTCACCTACCAAGGGATGATCGGCAAACTCCGCCAGACGCTGTTGCAAGTACTCGCCAGTAATCGCGGCTTTGCCGAAGATATCATCGCGTTGATAAATTTCTAAAACCTTGAGCGCCACGGCGCAAGCCACAGGGTGGCCGGAATAGGTATAGCCATGACCAAAGGCACCCGCAGCGGCGCTCTGGTCAATCATTGCCTCATACATATCGCGGCGAATTGCCGAGGCACTGATGGGCATATAGGCTGACGACAGCTGCTTGGCAAACGTCATCATATCCGGCGCGTCAATGCCCATGGTAGTGCAACCAAAATCCTTTCCCGTGCGACCAAAGCCAGTGATCACCTCATCGGCCCAGAACATGATGCCGTGCTTATTTAGCAGTGCCTGAACCTTGGGATAATAATCCTCTGGCGGCACAATCACGCCGCTGGCACCGGTAATCGGCTCAGCAATAAAAGCCGCAATAGTCTCGGGACCCTCTTGCAGTATCATGGTTTCGAGATTGCCGACAATGCGCTGGACAAATTCAGCCTCGCTCTCGCTGCCTATTTTTCCGCGATAATAATGGGGATGATCCGTGCGCAAGATTCCCAATGCATCCACTGGCAAGTCAAAGTGTGCCTGGGTTACTGGCAATCCAGTGAGCGCTGCCGAGGCGATCGTTACCCCATGGTAAGAGCGTTCACGGGCAATAATTTTACGCCGCTCCGGCTTGCCGATCGCCTCGTGGTAATAGCGCAGTAATTTAATATGGGTGTCATTGGCATCACTGCCGGAGTTACCAAAAGAGAGCACCGCATCTGCCATGGGAATCATCTCAGCCAGCTTGTCTGCCAGTTCGATTCCCACTGAATGTGTCTTACCGCCAAACATATGGCTAAAGGTCAGCTTGCTCATTTGTTCAGTGGCAGTCTGAATAATTTCCTGGTTGCCATAGCCCAGCGCCGTGCACCAGAGCCCGGCCATGCCTTCAAGATATTTGTTGCCCTGATCATCCCAGACATAACAGCCTTCACCGCGCTCAAGGCTAATCTGCTCTATGGCCTTAAAGTTGGTGGTTGGGTAAATTAGATGGGTTGACGGTTTCATTGTCCTGCTCCTTGCTCCTTGCTACTGGCTACTTATCTATACCGCCCATGCAGATATATTTCATCACCATATAGTCGTCCATGCCGTACTTGGATCCCTCTCGGCCGCTGCCTGATTCTTTAACCCCGCCGAAGGGTGCCATCTCGTTGGAGAGCACCCCCTCATTGATGCCGACCATACCGTACTCAAGTTGCTCGGCAACGCGCCACACGCGACCTATATCTCTGGAGTAAAAATAAGCGGCTAAACCAAACTCCGTGTCATTGGCCATTTCCACCACTTCGGCTTCAGTCTCAAATTTAAATATCGGTGCCACTGGGCCAAAAATCTCCTCGGAGAACACCCGCATATCGCGGCTGACATCTGTGAGGATTGTCGGCAAGACAAAGGACCCGCCGAGATCGCTGCGACCGCCACCCAGAGCAACCTTAGCACCCTTGGCCACTGCGTCATCAATAAAGTCACAGACAGTATTAGCTGCCTTCTCATCGATCAGCGGACCAACAGTGACCCCCTCCTCGGTACCATCACCTATGACTAGCTTTTCCGTGGCGACAGTTAGCTTGCTAACAAATTCATCATAAATCCCAGCCTGAACAATAATGCGATTGGAACAGACACAGGTCTGTCCGGCATTGCGATACTTTGAAGCCAAGGCGCCCTGCACCGCGGCATCAATATCCGCATCATCAAAAACAATAAACGGGGCATTGCCACCCAGCTCCATGGAGGTGCGCTTAACGGTCTCAGCGCATTCAGCTATGAGTTGCTTGCCCACTGGCGTGGAGCCTGTAAAAGTGACTTTGCGCACTGTCGGATTGCCAGTTAACTCGGCGCCAATCTGAGCCGTTCGACCTGTGACTATATTCATCAGGCCCGGAGGAAAACCAGCACGGACAGCAAGCTCCATAAGCGCTAGGGCTGAAAGCGGTGTCGCATTGGCCGGTTTACAGACCACGGCACAGCCCGCGGCAATGGCTGGGGCGATCTTGCGGGTGAGCATGGCATTGGGGAAATTCCACGGCGTGATACAGGCAACAACCCCTACCGGCTGCTTGATCACCACTATGCGCTTGTCATTGGAAGGTTGGGGGATGGTGTCGCCATAAACACGCTTCGACTCTTCAGAGAACCACTCTATATAGCTAGCACCGTAGGCCACTTCACCACGGGCTTCAGCCAGGGGCTTGCCCTGTTCCGCGGTGAGTATTTGTGCCAGATCTTCATGATTTTCCATGACCAGATCAAACCAGCGACGCAGTACAGCAGCACGCTCTTTGATAGTGGACTTGGCCCACTGCTTTTGCGCCACAGCTGCAGCTTCGATCATGCGTCGGGTTTCAGCAGTGCCGCACTTGGCCACTTCGGCGATTGTTACGCCAGTGGCCGGATTGGTCACCGCTAAGGTTTCACCGCTATCTGCATCTAACCACTGGCC
>JAFMBU010000248.1 GCA_017858295.1 Porticoccaceae bacterium
GCCTCAACCTTTAGACTGGCGACTTTTCCATGATGAATTTTTATTCGGTGCACTTTTTTTGCCGTCCTTCCCGCCTAAAAGTTGATTCTGGCAGTATATGGCAAAGTACTTAACCGAATGTTGACCGCTATCTCAGTATTGGCGGCAAGCTGCTACTCACCGCACACTAAGCAACTACGCACCACCTCTTAACTTCGTGCGCATATTGTCAAACTGAATGCCAACAGCATCACTAACCGCTGGACTGCGCAGACTCACTAACACCACCGCAATGGACGACAGAATAAAGCCCGGCACCAATTCATAAATATCAAATAGGCCACCACTGAGCTGGGACCAGACGATGACTGTCACTGCACCTACCAAGACACCAGCCAGCGCACCCTGAGACGTCATCGAACGCCAGTAGAGACTGATTAGAATGGCGGGCCCCAGCGAAGCACCAAGACCGGCCCAGGCATAACTGACCACATCCAGCACTTTGCTCTCAGGATCCATAGCCAGGCCTGATGCAACCATTGCCAGTACCACCACAGCAATACGACCCACTTTCATGCGGGCCTCCGGGGAGAGGGACTTTTTCACCATCAGCGGATAGAGATCCTCAGCCAGTGCTGCAGAGCAGACCAGTAGCTGGGAATCCACAGTGCTCATAATCGCCGCCAAAATCGCCGCCAATAGAATACCTGCAACCAGAGGGTGGAAAACCAAACTGGTCAGGGTGATAAAGACTTTTTCCGGATCGGCCAGGGGCTCACTGAGGTAGGCAACGCCGCAAAAACCCACCAGAATCGCCATCAGATAGCCAAAGGAGGCCCAGCTAACACCAATAACTGCCGCGCGACCGGTTTCATCTGCGGAGCGGATTGCCTTAAACCGCGCCAGAATATGCGGCTGGCCAAAGTAGCCCAGACCCCAACCCAGCAGGCCGATAATGGTCAGCAAACCCAGAGGCTGCCCTGCTGCGTCGGTAAACATATTTAATAATTCAGGATTAGCCCCATCGATCTGCTTCACCACTGCCGATGCACCGCCGAGGTTGCCTGTCACCAACAGAGGCACAGCAACTAGAGCGATTAACATCAGTGAACCCTGAAATACATCGGTCCAGGAGACCGCCAAAAAGCCACCAAACAAAGTGTAAAACAGAATCAGAATGACACCGACAACCACCGCAATATAGTAATCGAGACCAAATACCACATTAAATAGCTTGCCGCCGGCAATCAGACCTGAGGCCACATAGAAGAGAAAGAACAGCAAAATACTGATCGCTGCGATCGACTTCAACCACACTTTTGAATCTTGAAAGCGACGCTGCAAATAGGCCGGAATAGTCACCGCATCATCGAGCATTGCCGTGTAGACACGCAGTCGCTTGGCTACGAGCATCCAGTTGGCTGCTACGCCGATGGTCAGGCCGATGGTGATCCACGCCGCTTCTAGGCCAGCCAGATAGGCATACCCAGGCAGACCAAGAAGGATCCAGCCGCTCATATCTGAGGCGCCGGCACTGATCGCAGCTACTAATGGTGAGAGTTTTCGACCGCCGAGAAAGTAGTCACTGGCGTCTTTGGTTTTGCTGTAGGCATAGATTCCGATCGCCAGAACAATAATCACATAGATCAGAAAGGCAATAGTGGTTGGCAGTGACAGTTGAGACATAGGATCCCTCGATAATAGTCTTAGGTGCGGTTATTTTTTTAAGTAGTTTACAGGCTAACATGCCCGCTAGAGATTAATCGCTTTAATCTCAGTCGCCTGATTGATCTCCTCACGCTGGATTTGCAACGTTTCAAAATCGAAGAGTTCGGTATCGGCAAGCTGGGAGGGAGACACGCTTTTTATGGAGCTAAATATACTCTCCACACGACCCGGATACTGGCGCTCCCACTGCACCAACATATCTTTAACCACGTTGCGTTGCAGACCATCCTGAGAGCCGCAAAGATTGCAGGGAATAATCGGGAACTGTTTGAGTTCTGCCAAGGCCACCAGATCAGTTTCACGACAGTAGGCCAGGGGACGAATCACAATATTCTTTTTATCATCGGAGAGTAATTTAGGCGGCATAGCCTTGAGCTTGGACTGATAGAACATATTCAAAAACAGGGTTTCGACTATATCATCCCGGTGATGACCCAAGGCCACCTTGGTGCAGCCGATCTGCTCGGCAAAGCCATAGAGTGTCCCACGGCGCAGGCGCGAGCAGAGACTGCAGTAGGTTTTACCTTCTGGGACTTTGCTAGTGACAATACTGTAGGTGTCTTTCTCTAGGATATGGTATTCGATATCGAGTTTATCCAGATACTCGGGCAATACATGTTCAGGGAAGCCCGGCTGTTTCTGATCCAAATTCACCGCCACCAACTCAAACTTGATTGGCGCGCTGGCTTGCAGACTCATCAGAATATCTAGCATGGCATAGGAATCTTTGCCCCCAGAAAGGCAGACCATAATGCGGTCGCCCTCTTCGATCATATTGTAATCGGCGATCGCCTTACCCACGTTGCGGCGCAGACGCTTCTGCAGTTTATTGGCTTCCAGCTGGTTTTTGCGGATCGACATTGAGGCTGCTCTAATTGCGGTGATTTCAAAGCCGCTTATTGTAGTTGCAGCGCAGGGGTTTCACCAAGTCGGATATTGATATTCTCTGCTGGGGAGTTGGAAGCTTGGGGAGCTTGAGATCCCTCCACTGCGGTCGGGATGACAGCCCAAGACTCACAATGTCATCCTGAGCGAAGCCGAAGGATCTCTTTGGCTTATTGCATCTGTCTTG
>JAFMBU010000249.1 GCA_017858295.1 Porticoccaceae bacterium
TCAACTATGCCATCGGTCTTGGCTACCGCCAGACTATCGCAAAACTCACGCACCGATGCCGCAGTCACACCGCGACGGCGGAGACCGGATATAGTCGGCATACGCGGATCATTCCAGCCATCCACATGGCCTTCATCAACCAGCTGCTTAAGCTTGCGCTTGCTAGTCATGGTGTAGTTTAAATTCAAACGGCCAAACTCATATTGGCGCGGGATAGACGGCAGTGGCAGATTGCTGGTAAACCATTCATAGAGCGGACGATTAGCTGCAAATTCAAGAGTACAGACCGAATGGGTCACCCCTTCGATGGCATCTTCCTGACCATGGGCAAAATCATAGGCGGGATAGATATTCCACTCATCACCTGTGCGATGGTGCGGGACTTTCTTGATACGATAGATCACCGGATCACGCATATTGATATTTGGCGAGCTCATATCGATTTTTGCCCGCAGTGTCATGGTGCCTTCATCGATGGCACCGATTTTCATCTGCTCCAGTAACTCGAGACTCTCCGCTGCGGGCCGTTCACGGAATGGACTATTTTTGCCAACCTCAGTGAGTGTGCCGCGATACTCACGCATCTGCTCGGCATTTAACTCGCAAATATAGGCTTTGCCATCTGCAACCAGCTGCTTGGCCCAAGAATAGAGCTGACCGAAGTAATCCGATGCAAAGCGAGGCTCGCCATCCCAGTTAAAACCGAGCCAGCGCACATCTTCAATAATCGCCTGAACATACTCGTCGTCTTCTTTTTCAGGATTGGTGTCATCAAAGCGCAGATTGCAGCGGCCGCCGAACTGCTCCGCAAGACCAAAGTTAAGACAGATCGATTTGGCATGGCCTATATGCAGATAGCCATTGGGCTCAGGCGGAAAGCGCGTCACAACCTCTATTACACGTCCGGCTTCGAGGTCAGCAGCAATAATTTGCTGGATGAAATTTGTTGGTTTTTCGATATCAGTCATTTATTTAGGTCTGGAGAAAAAAGATGGCCGAGATTATAGCCGCAGCCATAGGCACATCAAACTAAAACCCCTACTAGATAGGTGATTAAGCTAACTTATATTGGATTAGCCAAGAAAAAGCGTAAAAACCACAGCGCCAGCGGGCAAAACTCAAAGATCGGTTTTAATCCAACCCGTTAGCGCCTAAAATGCGGCTTTACTATCAAACACCTTTTTACAGACTTTTCACAGGAACTCTTATGATTACATTGCGCACCACACAGGGTGATATTTCCATCGAACTCGATTTTGATAAGGCGCCGAATACTGCTGCCAATTATCTGCAGTATGCCCGTGACGGTTTTTACAACGGCACTATCTTTCATCGTGTGATTCCCGGCTTTATGGTTCAGGGCGGCGGTATGGATGCAGAAATGAATGAGAAAGAGTCTCGTGAGTCCATCGAAAACGAAGCCGACAACGGCCTGGCCAATGAAATCGGCACTCTGGCTATGGCGCGCACCAGCGACCCACACTCCGCTTCTTCACAGTTCTTTATCAATGTATCTAACAATAGCTTCCTGAACCACAGCGGCAAGAACAGCCAGGGTTGGGGCTATGCGGTATTTGGCAAGGTCGTTGAAGGTATGGACGTGGTTAACGCCATCACTGAGATGGAGACTGGCAGCGCCGGTCACCACCAAGATGTGCCGGTCGAGACGATTGAAATTACCGAAACGCTGATCAGCGATGCTTACTCTGACAAATAGTATAAAGTAGGTAATAAAAAGCGAGTAAGTCTATGTCTGTACTGTTTATTTCAGATCTTCATCTTGCACCTGAACGCCCGGCAGTTACCCGGGCGTTTTTGTCTTTTTTGCGTGGCCATGCTGCCCAAGCTGAGGCGCTGTATATTCTCGGTGATCTATTTGAAGCTTGGGTGGGCGACGATGATCCCACAGAATTGGCAGCTCAGGTTCAGACCAGTCTCGGCGAACTCAGCCAGTCAGGCGTAAAACTCTACATTCAGCACGGTAATCGCGATTTTTTGATAGGCCGTCGTTTTATCCAGCGCTGCGGTGCAGAGTTACTCGATGATGAGCACCTGGTTCACTATCAGGGTCAGACCGCTCTGGTGATGCATGGGGATTCACTCTGCACCGACGACGTTGACTATCAGCGCTTTCGCCGCAAGGCGCGCAATCCTATCTATAAATGGTGTCTTGCCCATCTACCTCTTAAGCGCCGTCAAAAGCTCGCCTCAGACTGGCGCGCCAAAAGCATGTCTGCCAACAGCAACAAGGCTACGGCAATTATGGATGTGAATTCCACCGCAGTGGACACAGCGATGGCCAAACATCAGGTAGAGGTGCTGATTCACGGTCATACGCACCGTCCCGACCAGCATCAGGTTAGTTCGGGGCAGCGTATTGTGCTGGGTGATTGGCATGATCTCGGATGGGTAATCACCATGAGTAAAGGCGGTTTTGCCCTGCAGAGCTTTGCAATTGACGATCCCGATCAAATATTGACCCGTAAACAAATCTAGTTAAGCGGCCCATAACTGATAATATGGTCGAGAATTATCCACGATGGAGTGGCAATACGCTGGTTACAGAGTATTATTACATCATTGTTAATTTCGTTAGAGGAAGTAAAAATGGAAACGGACAAGTACAGCGCAAAATCAATTTCGGGCAATCGTCAGAGCGGCATTCAAAGCACTGCCCTTGACCCCGCCGTAGTCAAAGTATTGCGTAGCACTTATATGCTGCTGGGTGTGACCCTTGCCTTTAGCGCCATTATGGCTGGCGTGGCTATGGCCAT
>JAFMBU010000250.1 GCA_017858295.1 Porticoccaceae bacterium
TCTGGGTCCATCTCAATGCTACCTTTAAACTTGGCACCATCTTCTAAGGTGACCCGTGGCGCATCTATATTGCCGAGTACATTGCCAGTTTTTGAAATAATAACTTTCTCACCACCAGAAATATCGCCTTCGACCTTACCTTCAATACGCACAATCTTTGCGTTTATATTTGCCTTGAGCTGACCTGCCTGGCCCACTGTTACTTCATGGCCGGTGGCAGCAATGGTGCCTGAGACTTTACCTTCAATAATTAAATCTTCAGCGCTGGTGATATTTCCGTCAATAACAACCGTTGAACCAATCATAGTTTTACCTCCAATAGATACCGAAGCTCTGTTGGCGATTTCACTTGAGCTACGAGATGATTTATTAAGTGCAGAACGACTTGTGTGAGGGTCTTTTTTAAAATTAAACATCGAACTTTCCAATCAATAATTTTATACGGCCGATCACTTTAACAAGATAAATTCCATTCATCCAGTATAATTACGTAGTTTTATTTGATAGGCCCCACAGAATCAAGGCGTCGCCTTAACTATTAAACTGCTCAATCCGCTGCTGAATATCGAACCATTGCTCTTCATTCTCAGAGATCGATTTCTTAATTTCGGCCTGAAAGGAAAGCTGCTCTTTTAAAACCTGTTTATTAATATCCAAATATAAGTCGCTGTCAGCAAGGAGCTGCTCTATCTCTTTTAGCTGGCTCTGAAATTTTTCAATTTTCTTTTCAATTTGTGCAGACTTTTTAGTTAAGGGTGCGAGGTTTTTACGCGCATCAGCAGACTGCTGTCGCTGTAGTTTTTTTTCGGCAGCGCTGAGAACCTCCACCGGAATAATAGGCTCAATCATTTCTTTAATTTCTGCAGCAGCATGATCGACATCATTCTGACCAGAATTTGTAGGAACGCGATTAAAGTTTTTCAGCCAAGTTTGATAATCTTTTAGGTCACCTTCAAATTCTTTTACTTTGCCATCTGCAACCAGATAAAACTCATCGACGGTATTGCGCAGCAGATGACGATCGTGAGAAATAACTACCAGAGCTCCCTCGTAGCTCTGCAGCGCAAGAGTCAATGCATGGCGCATTTCTAAATCCAAATGGTTGGTGGGCTCATCGAGCAGCAACAGATTGGGCTTTTGCCAAACGATTAGTGCCAGTGCAACCCGGGCTTTTTCACCACCAGAAAATGCCTTGATTGGCTCTAGTGCTTTGTCGCCATGAAAGTCAAAGCCGCCGAGAAAATTGCGCAATTCTTGATCTGTAGATTTTGGACTGATGCGCTGAAGATGCAAAAACGCACTGGCCTGCAAGTCTAAAACTTCTAACTGATGCTGTGCGAAATAACCGATTTTTACATTTTCACCATAAACCCTTTCGCCGTTAATCAGATCTAGGTCTCCGGTGAGGCTAGCAATGAGTGTTGATTTACCGGCACCATTTGGTCCCAATAAACCAATGCGGGTTCCTGGATGCAAATCAAAATTCACCTGGGACAAAATCGTTTGACCGTCGTAGCCCAAGTCTCCCTGACTAATATTGGCCAATGCACTGTGAGCTTTTTTACCCTGGGCAAAACTAAAATAAAACGGTGAATCGATATGCGCAGGTGCAATATCTTCCATGCGCGCTAACTCTTTTACTCGACTCTGGGCCTGCTTGGCTTTTGAGGCTTTGGCTTTAAAGCGAGTAATAAACTCTTCAACTTCTTTGCGACGTTTTTGTTGCTTTTCAAAACTGGCTTGCTGCAATGCCAGACGTTCGCCACGGACTCGTTCAAAGGTTGAATAGTTACCCTTGTAAGCATTCGTTTTGCAATGTTCAACATGAACAATACGATCCACAACATTATCAATAAAGTCGCGATCATGAGAAATAATTAACAGTGTTCCGGTATAACTTTTTAGCCACTGTTCTAACCAGAGTGTCGCATCCAGGTCCAAGTGGTTGGTTGGCTCATCGAGCAACATGAGGTCCGAGGGACTCATCAACGCCTGAGCCAAATTTAAACGAATGCGCCAGCCGCCAGAAAAACTATTAACCGGACGGTCCAGCTCCGATTGGGCAAAGCCCAAACCATGCAACAACTGCTCGGCGCGATAATGGGCATCAAAGCCATTGGCGTTATCTAATTTTTCATATTCTAATGCGAGGCGATCGTGATTCTCATCGGCTAAGGCTTTTTCGATAGCGCGCTCTATCTGACGAATCTGCGGATCGCCATCGAGAACAAAGTCCACAACACTGCTCTCGGAGTTAGCTAGCTCTTGGGCCATATGGGCAACGCGCCAGTCTTGAGGAATAAATAATTCACCAGCATCGGCACTAATTTTTCCCATCAGCAATTTAAACAGGCTCGACTTGCCGCTGCCATTGGCGCCGATAATACCTATATGTTGGCCCGGGTGGACGACGAGTTCAGCATCTTGCAGCAGTACTTTAGTGCCGCGACGCAGCTCGATGTCAGTTAATGTAATCATAGAGAGGTTATTACCAGTAAATTATTCAAGACCGAGGAAACCACCGGATTGGTGACTCCAGAGATTGGCGTAAAGGCCGTTGGCGGCAAGTAGTTGTTGATGGGTACCCTGCTCAACAATCACCCCTTTATCAAAGACAATAAGTTTGTCCATGGCGGCTATAGTGGAGAGGCGGTGGGCAATGGCAATCACCGTTTTGCCTTCCATCAATTGATTCAGGCTCTGCTGAATAGTGGCCTCAACTTCAGAATCCAGGGCCGAGGTGGCTTCATCCAACACCAGTATAGGTG
>JAFMBU010000251.1 GCA_017858295.1 Porticoccaceae bacterium
GGAAACAGGCCAAATTAGCATTTTCCGTTTTGAGATCACCGTTATTTATGGATGTATCGGAACAGGGACGTTCTGTGCCAAGGATGGTGCAAGGTAGTAATTTTGAAGATCACTGGTACCCCTTAGAACCCGGATATGGCACTTGCCCAGTCTGGGTTTTTTTTGGCCGTCGAATTTCTTTTACTCCATAGCCTATAAGACATAGACTGACTGCTTATTAACTTGATACCAAAAATCTCTATGTCTCGAAAAGAAAAACCGACCGATCCCTATGCTAGTCGTGAAGCCTCCAAGTACCAGAAGCCTGTGCCGAGTCGAGAGTTTGTCCTCGACTATCTCCGAGAAAGTGTTGGGCCGCTGACTCACGAGGAAATTTGCCTGGGTTTGCAATTGGTCGATGATGAGCAGATCGAAGCTATGCGTCGGCGTCTTCGAGCTATGGAGCGGGATGGACAGGTTGCTCGCAATCGAGCCGATGGCTATGGCACTTTGGATAAGTTAAATTTGGTCAAAGGTCGCGTTATCGGCCATCCGGAGGGCTATGGCTTTGTCTCACCTCTGGAAGTAGGCGAACAAGATATCTATCTCTCCAGTCGCCAAATGCGTCGCGTCTTTGACGGTGACATTGTCCTGGTGAGAATCGCTGGCCGAGATCGCCGTGGGCGTCCCGAAGGGACGTTGGTGGATATTGTTGAGCGCAAGACTACTGAGTTGGTCGGGCGTTACTTCTGCGAGAGCGGCATTCACTTTGTGCGCCCAGACAACCCCCGCATCAGTCAGGACATTCTAATTGCCAGCGATCAGCTCAATGGTGCTGCCGCCGGTCAGATTGTATTGGTTGGTATCACTGATGCGCCGTCGCGCAATAGCCCTCCCAGCGGGCGCATTGTCGAAGTGTTGGGCGATCATTTGGATCCGGGTCTCGAGATCGAAGTGTCGATTCGCAATTATGGCATTCCCCACCTGTGGAACGATGCGGTTCAGGCTGAGACTGATGCCATACCAGACCATGTTACCGACAAAGAATTCCGTGTTGATCTGCGCTCTCTGCCACTGGTTACCATCGATGGCGAAGATGCGCGGGATTTTGATGACGCAGTTTACTGCCAGCCCAAGCCACGGGGTGGCTGGAAGTTAATTGTTGCCATCGCGGATGTATCCCATTACGTGAAACCGGGCAGTGCTCTGGATATTCAGGCCTTTGAACGGGGCAACTCGGTTTACTTCCCCAATCATGTTGTGCCGATGTTGCCGGAAAAGCTGTCCAATGGCCTCTGCTCTCTGAATCCTAAGGAAGATCGTCTATGTATGGTCTGCGAAATGCAGATCAGCCGCGAGGGTGATGTTACCAAGTATCAGTTTTACGAAGCGGTTATGTATTCCCATGCGCGTATGACCTACACCCAGGTGGCCCAGATTATTGAAGAGCGAGGATCTGCGGAAGACGCCAATATCCGCGATCGATTTGCCGCCATCCTGCCGCAGATTGATTCGCTACACGACCTTTACAGCGTGCTGCACAAACGCCGCAGTGAGCGTGGCGCTATCGACTTCGACACTCAGGAGACCCGTATCCTGTTTGATAGTCAGCGTAAGATAAGCCAAATTATTCCGGTTAAACGCACGGAGGCACACCGCCTTATTGAAGAGTGCATGTTGGCCGCCAATGTCTGCACCGCGCAATTTCTTGAAAAATCTAAACTGCCTGCTCTCTATCGTGTCCACGAAGGTCCCAGCGAAGACCGCCTTTCATCGGTGCGCGACTTTCTCGGCGAACTGGGTATGGGTTTAGGTGGCGGCGACGACCCGCAGCCAGAGGACTATCAGCGGGTTTTAAGGTTAGCTAAAAATCGTGATGATGCCTCGGTAATCCAGTCGGTACTTTTGCGCTCGATGAGCCAAGCGGTGTATCAGGCTGAAAATCTGGGTCATTTTGGGCTCGCCTTTGAGGGCTATACCCATTTCACCTCACCGATTCGCCGCTATGCCGATCTATTAGTGCATCGCGCCATTCGCAGCCTGATTCGCAGCAAGAAAAAGGTTTCTGGTGTAGTGCGTGTCGATGGCGCCAAAGAAATTGCCAAAGCTGAGATCTATCCCTATGAGCTGCCTCGTCTCGATGAAACTGGCGCCCACCTCTCTGTCACAGAGCGCCGCGCTGACGAGGCGACTCGCGATGTGGTCAACTGGCTCAAGTGTGAGTATTTAGTTGATCGCGTCGGTCAGGAATACGCTGGTGTAGTGACTGCTGTGACCGGCTTTGGCTTGTTTGTTATGCTCGATGAGCTCTATGTCGAAGGTTTGGTCCACGTCACCGGTCTACCAAAAGATTATTACAATCATGAAGCTGCGCAGCATCGCATGGTTGGCGAGCGCACCGGGCGTATATTCCGTCTTGGCGACAAGCTCAGAGTTAAGGTGGTGCGGGTCAATCTCGATGAGCGCAAAATTGATTTTGAGTTGGCTGGTGAGGAAAATTCTAGCAACCGTTCAGTGGCTAAAAAGCCAGCGGGAAAATTTACCGGAAAAGCTGGCGGCAAGACACGTGAGCAAGATTCCAAGAAGGGCTCCAAAGGTAAAAAGAAACGTGGAGCTGGCGCTAGATCTGGTGGCAAGGACTCAGCACCTGGTTCGAAGCGCCGTCGCAATGCGCCTAAAGCTGCGGGGCAGGGCGGGAAAGGCGCTGGTGCCGGTTCCAAGAAAAAGCCTAAAAGCTGAGTCGGCTTTTAGGCTTTTGATTTTTTAAGTAGCTGC
>JAFMBU010000025.1 GCA_017858295.1 Porticoccaceae bacterium
TATAGCGGCAGTGGCGGACGACACTCAAACAAATATGCGGCGCGAGCCCAATCTAAAACTCACTATTTATAACTCACTTGGCATTGGCCAGACACTGGATGTAATAAATGAATGAAGCACAGTTTAATCAACTGGTAGACGAGCTGATGTTTTCCATCGAAGAGAGCATTGACGACAGTGGTGCGGATATGGATTACGAGAACAGTGCCGGTATGCTCACTATCACCTGCGAGAGCAATGGCACACAGATTATTCTGTCACGGCAAGCGGCTGTGGGCGAAATCTGGCTGGCGGCGAAATCCGGTGGTTTTCACTTTAAGCTGCAAGACAGTGTCTGGTGCAATACTGTCAGCGGCGTGCCGCTGATTGATATGCTCAGTGAGGCCTGCCTCGCCCAGTCAGGGGAAACTATTAGTTTCGACTTCTAGTTACCGCTCGCCGAGCCGCGCCTTGGCGCGACTAGCCGCTGCCACAACCTGGGCAGGTGCTGTGCCGCCGAGATGGTCGCGAGCAGCAACTGAACCCTCTAGGGTTAGCACATCAAACACATCGGCACTGATCTCAGTGGAAAACTGCTGTAGCTCTTCCAGTGACATTTCCGAGAGGTCCTTGTTTTCAGCCAGTCCATAGGCAACAGACTTGCCGACAATCTCATGGGAGTCTCTAAAGGCAATACCTTTGCCAACCAGATAATCGGCCAGATCGGTGGCCGTTGAAAAGCCGCGACGCGCCGCTTCGTACATCATATCTTTGCGCGACTCGATGGCCGGAATCATATCGGCAAATGCACGAAGGCAGTCGCGAACTGTATCCACAGTATCAAACAGCGGCTCTTTATCTTCCTGATTGTCCTTGTTGTAGGCCAGTGGCTGGCTTTTCATCAGGGTCAGCAGTGAGATTAGGTGGCCATTGACCCTGCCTGTTTTGCCACGCACCAGTTCGGGCACATCGGGATTTTTCTTCTGCGGCATAATCGATGAACCAGTGCAGAAGCGGTCGGGTAGATAGATAAACTGAAATTGTGCTGAAGTCCAGAGGACTAATTCCTCAGACATACGTGACATATGGGTCATCAAGATACTAGCAAAGGCACAGAATTCGATGGCAAAGTCTCGGTCACTGACCGAGTCGAGAGAATTCTCGGTAGGCTTATCAAAGGCCAGTGCCTGAGCGGTAAACTGTCGGTCTATAGGGTAGGTTGTTCCAGCTAGGGCAGCTGCACCCAGAGGGCTCTGGTTGAGTCTTGTGCGGCAATCCTGCAGGCGGCTGAAATCGCGCTCAAGCATTTCATTCCAAGCCAGAAGATGGTGGCCAAAGGTCACTGGTTGGGCGGTTTGCAAATGAGTGAAACCAGGCATAATGGTGTTGGCTTCCTGCTCTGCCAGGCCAATTAAACCCTCTTGTAAGCGCGTCAAAATCGGCGCTATATGATCGATCTGGTCACGCAGCCAAAGGCGAATATCGGTTGCCACTTGATCGTTTCGCGAGCGCCCTGTGTGCAGTTTCTTGCCGACAATGCCAATTTTAGCGGTGAGAGCGGCTTCGATATTCATATGCACATCTTCCAGACCCACCGACCAGGGAAACTCACCGGCCTCGATCTGGGCTTCAATTTCCTGCAGTCCGAGCATAATTTGATCGCGTTCGGTTTCACTTAATACGCCTGCTTTGCAGAGCATGCTGGCGTGAGCCACTGAGCCTTGAATATCTTGGCGATAGAGGCGCTGATCAAAATTTACCGAGGCGGTAAAGCGGGCGACAAAATCATCCACCGGCTCGTTAAAGCGACCACCCCAAGCTTGGTTAGTTTGAGTGGCCGGGGCGTTGTTGGTCTCGTTGTTTTCGTTATTACTCATCGACTTGTTTGCTCAGTGGTTATATCGCGACTACGATTATAGCTAATCACAGGGATGAGCAATAACTTGAATGAGTGATTCAGGGACAAATCAGACTCAAATAGGCAATTATTTTATCCCTGACCTCTGTCGCGGGCAGGGTTTGTTAGGAATATTTGTTATTGCCGCCTTATCTGCGTTGCTAATGGCGCTGCTCCACAATGGTATTGGCGACTTCGATTTTCTCTGGCTGGGCAAAATAGTACTGCTAATATTCTGGATTGCGCTACTCAGCGCGATATTTTTATGCCGCGCACAACCCTATTTGCTGCATCTTACCCTTCCTCGGATTGCGCTGATTAACTACCTGTTGGTTTTATTGGCGGCAGCTCTCTGTGCCGTGACTGCAGAATACTGGAATAACTATTCTCGCACTGGAATCTGGCGTACAGATCCGCTGTCAATATTGAATATTGTTCTGATCGCGGCAATTCCCGCCGGTGTGTTACTGCGACTTTATTACTTACAGCAGCTCTTACATCAACAGCAAAAGGCCGGGTTTGAAGCGCGACTGGCGGCTTTGCAGGCGACCATAAGACCGCACTTCTTGTTTAACAGTATGAACAGCCTTGCGACACTGATTCGCATCGATGCAGATAAAGCGGAGAAAACCGTTGAGAATTTGTGCGACCTTTTCCGCTACGCACTGAAAGACAGTGGCTCAGTGACTTTGCAGGAAGAGGTGGATGCCTGTCAGGGCTATCTTGAAATCGAAAAGCTACGCCTCGACGAGCGTCTTGAATACAGCTGGGATATCAAGGTCGAGCTCAGCGATATTTCTGTTCCTCCCTTGATTTTGCAGCCATTAATTGAAAATGCGGTTTTTCATGGAGTGCAACCGGCTATTCAGGGTGGCTCTATTTATATCACTATTTATTCCTGTGGGGACTGGCTCTGTATAGACCTAGTTAACAGCCTCCCTGAAACGACTCACCCCAGAGCGGCGCTCTCTGAAATGACCTCTGGCCATCAATTGGCCGTGGATAATTTGCGCTGTCGACTCGATGTCTATTTTAGTGGCAGCGCCAAGTTACAGGAAACTGTATTCAAAAATCACTACCATACGAGGATTCTATTTAAACCATTGGAGGGTTAAAGATGATCAAGGTATTGATCGTAGATGATGAACCGCTGGCACGAATCCGCCTGCAGCGTCTGCTCGAAACAAAATCGGATATAGACGTTGTGGGTGAAGCGCGAAGTGGCCTCGAAGCGCTGCAGATGACGCATCAATATCTACCGGATATCGTATTGATGGATGTGCGTATGCCAGATATGGATGGTCTCGATGCCGCGCGGCAGATTACAAAAATGGTACCGCCCCCAGCGGTGATCTTCTGTACCGCATTTGAAGACTTCGCACTGCGCGCTTTTGATGCCAAAGCCTTTGCCTATTTACTTAAACCAATCAAAGCCATTGAGCTGGATGAGGCGCTAAAGCGAGCCGCGAGCGCAACCCGTGCGCAGCTTAATGGCCAAGCCTCGAGTCACCGGCGGCATCTTTGCAGCAGGACCCACAACGGTCTTGAACTGGTCGCAGTCGAGCAGATTCGGTTGCTGCAGGCCGATCAAAAATATGTCACCGCCTACACCGCTGAGGGTGAAACCGTGCTTTCCGATACCCTCAAGGATATTGAAAAGGAGTTCTCGCAGTTTTTTATTCGCGTGCACCGCAGCGCACTGGTTGCCCGCAATGCCATTGAGGGGTTGACCTATGCGGAGGGTCACCTGGCGGTTAAGCTCCGAGATATCCCCATTCAGCCCATTGTCAGTCGTCGCCTAGAGCCGAAGTTGCGGCAATTAGTGCCTCAGCTTTAAAGCTACCCCCTCAGCTTTAACGCTACCCTAGTTCGATAAAATTCAGCTGCCCAAGCGCAGCCAAATGGTCGATAATGATCGACTAGTTAATTACAACGATGGAATTTCAGTGCCCCAGACGATCCGAATTGCGACGCGAAAGAGCCCCTTGGCCCTTTGGCAGGCTGAGTTTGTAAAAGCCAAATTACTTGAAAATCACCCACAGCTTGATGTTCAGTTGGTGGCCATGACCACCCGCGGTGATGTGCTTCTGGATACGCCACTGGCAAAAGTTGGTGGCAAAGGTCTGTTTGTTAAAGAGCTTGAAGTGGCGATGCTAGAAAATCGCGCCGATATTGCCGTGCACTCCATGAAAGACGTGCCCATGGAATTTCCTCCGGGACTTGGCCTAACAGTGATCTGTGAACGGGAAGATCCTCTAGATGCCTTTGTCTCTAACCGCTATTCCGATCTTGCCGAACTGCCACCCGGATCCGTGGTGGGAACTTCCAGTCTGCGTCGCCAGTGTCAGATTCGTGCGAGCTTTCCAGAGTTGCAAATCAAAGACCTGCGCGGCAATGTTAATACTAGATTAGCGAAACTGGATTACGGCGATTACGACGCTATTATCCTTGCCAGTGCCGGATTGATTCGACTGGGTATGGAGGCGCGTATTGCCTCGCGACTCGAGCCAGAACTCTGTCTGCCTGCAGGTGGTCAGGGTGCCGTGGGAATCGAATGCCGCCTCGATGATCAGCTCACCATTGATTTACTCAAACCTCTAGAACACAGTCAGACACGCATCCGCGTCACCGCCGAGCGCGCACTCAATCGACGTCTAGAAGGTGGCTGTCAGGTGCCTATTGCCTGTTACGCTGAGCTGGATGAAGCGGGCAACTCCCTGCAACTTCGTGGCTTAGTGGGCAGTGTCGACGGCGCGCGTATTCTGCAAGATCAACTCTCCGCCCCGACAGAGCAGGCAGAGAAGCTCGGTATTGAGCTGGCTGAGCGTTTGCTGGCCGCAGGTGCTGGTGAAATTCTCGCCGAGGTTTACGGGGCAGACTAATGTCGCAACGCATTCTGGTGATCAGACCCTCGCGGCAGGCAGATCAATTTATTGCACTGCTAGAGCAGGCTGGTGCCCAGGTATGCCACACCCCAGTGATGTCCATTGAACCTATAGTTGATGGTCAGTCGATTAAAAACCTGATTCTGGAAGTGGATAATTTTGATAAGGCCATCTGTGTCAGCGGCAATGCTGCCGAATTGGCCATTGAGTGGCTGGACCGCTACTGGCCCATGCAACCTGTGGGCATAGAGTTTTTTGCCGTGGGGCAACAGACGGCGCAAATTCTTGGTGCTGCAGATATTGCCGCTCTATCGCCCAGGGGCCGGCAAAATAGTGAGGCGCTGTTGGCGCTGCCCGAATTGCAGGGCTTGAGTGGTCAGCGGGTGATTATTTTCCGCGGCCGCGGCGGTCGAGAAATTCTTCGGGATACTCTGATTGAGCGCGGTGCGCGGGTTGATTACTGTGAACTCTATGAGCGCGTAATCAACCCAGAGCAGGTGTTATTGGCGCGCGAGCAGCTGCAGCAAACTGATTGTCTGGTAGCTCACAGCGGCGAGTTGCTGACAGCCTTGGGTGAGCAGTCTGGAGAGCCGGGGGCTGATACGGTGGTTGTGGTGCCAAGCGAACGAGTGGCAGAGATTGCCCGTGAGTTGGGTTATAGGACTATTGTCAGTGCCGAAAATGCGCTGCCAGAGTCGATGTTAGCTGCGGTGCAGAAGGCGCTGTAATTTATTGCGTTAAAAGCGGCTGACAAGCTATTCTTTGATTAATGAATAAATTTTTGTCGTTTAATAAGTGTTAAACAGACGCGCAACAAAAGAGGGAAAATGGTGACTGAGAAAAAATCGGCTGCACCTGCGGCAAGCGACAAAAAAGATTCCGCGAAAGCCAGTTCTTCTGTAGCGGATAAGCCCAGCTCAGCTAAGCCATCTGCCAAGAGCAGGACCACGCAAGCTACTGACAACAAACCTCCGAAGAAATCCTTCCCCTGGTTTAAAGCTATTCTTATATTATTGCTGATCGCGGCACTGGCTGGGTCGTCTTGGTTTGGTTGGATGCAATGGCAGCAGCGCACGGTTTTAGCCGAGGGCCTGCAAAGTGGCCTAACGGCCCTTGAGATTAAGCTTGCGAGACAGCAGCAAGCAACAGTCCGTGCAGACCAACAGCAGTCGCAGACTATTAAAGCGCTGCAGGATCAACTCTATTCTCTGCGCCTGCTGACTAATCGTCAGGCCGAACAGATATTAACTCTGGGCACCGCCACTCGTGGCGATTGGCTATTGGCAGAGGCCGCCTATCTATTGCGTCTGGCCAATCAGCGTCTTCAGGTGGAGCGCAGTATAGAAAATCCTCTGGCGATTTTAGAAAATGTCGATAGAATTTTTGTTCAAATCAATGATCCTGAATTACTGGCAGTGCGCGATGCCTTGGCGGTGGACATTGCCGCCCTGCGCATGACTGAAAAGGTCGATCGCGAGGGCATCTACCTTGAGTTGCAGGCAATCTCATCGGCCCTTGAAACACTCTCTGTACTTGAACCCCATGCTGATTCCCCTGCTGTTCAGGTAGCTGCGGACGCTGAGCCGGCGTCGAGCACCCTAGTTGAAACTCTTGAGCGTTTCAGTGAAAAATTTGGCAGTCTAATTGTCCTGCAGAAGCGCCAACAACCAATTGAACCTTTGCTTAGTGGCGTGGAACAAACCATGGTGCGTCAGAATCTCTATCTGTTACTTGAGCAAGCGCAGGGTGCACTGCTGCGCGAAGAGCAGGCTATCTATAGCAGCAGCCTCAATAAGGCTGAGATTTTATTGCGCAATTACTTCCAGTTAAACAGTGAATCCGAAGCTTCGATCGCGAGACTGCAAGCTCTCGCTGAAAGATCAGTGAGTCAGCAGCTGCCGGATATCTCCGGCTCCCAAAATGCCATCCAAACAGCCCTGAATTTGCGTCATAGCAGCGCTGCTGACGAGGGAGCTGAACAGTGAGAAAGCTTTTATTATTGCTGGTGCTGGCTCTGTTTGTGGGGGCGCTGGCAGTTTGGGTATTACAGTTTGGCAGTGGCTACGTATTGTTAAGTTTTGCTGAATTTACCATTGAGATGAGTGTCTGGACTGGGCTGCTGATCTATGTGGCGGCCACTGCACTGCTGTTCTGGTTGCTGTTAACTTGGCGCTGGATAATGGGCGCTGGTGGTTTTAGATTTTGGTGGCGCAATCGCCGTAATGCGCGCATTCAGAATCAGACTGCCGAAGGATTGTTGTTGTTTGCCGGTGACGATTGGCCGGAGGCGGCAAAGCTGCTGTGCCAGTCTGCGGATAAATCTTCTATGCCAGTGGTTAACTTGCTCTTTGCAGCCCGAGCTGCCGCTGACAGTGAGCAGTTTGATCAGGCCCGTCAAATTCTGCAGCGGCTAAAAAATTCTTATCCTAAGAGTCATTTTATTGCCGATAAGGCGCTGGCTGAATGCTACCTGCTTGAAGAACAGCCCGAGGAAGCGCTGAAAATTTTACAGGGGATCTATGGCAATAACCCTCGAGACAAAGCGCTGTTGCGACTCTTAGCTGATGCCCACTACCTTTCTGAGGACTGGGTTGCTCTGCAGAAGATGTTGCGTGACCTGAAGCGTTTTCAAGCGATCAGCGATCTGGATCTGGCTAGTCTAGAACAGGACGTTTACTGCAATTTACTCGATAGTCTGGTGGCTGATAAAAGCGGCTCCCTCGGTGAAAAGCGCGCACAGCTTGAGGATATTTGGCATCTAATTCCCAGAAAACAACAGCGAGACCCACTGATTATTGCCAGCTATGCTGACAGTCTAGGCAGAGTTCAGCAGGGTGAAAAGCAGCAGGCGCTGTTGACCAAATCCCTAAATCGACAGTGGCATGCACTTCTGGTCGCGCAGTTCGGCGAACTTGAATCAGCGAGCCCAGAAAAGCAGCTGGCAGTGGCTGAGAAATGGTTTGTGCAGCACAGTGATGATGCCGACCTGTTATTAGCGCTGGGGCAGATCTGTCAGCGGCTGCAGTTTTGGGGCAAGGCCAAAGACTATCTTACGGCCGCCCTTAAACTGCGCCCCTCGGTTCAGGGGTCGATCTATCTTGCCAATGTGCTGGAAAAGATCGGCGATAACAACGCCAGCGCCGAGGCGTATAAACAGGGGCTTCTTGCTGCGCTTAACGCCGAACAGGAAAAAGAATAACAGCAGTTGCAGGATTCGCTGTTCCTAGGCACTGTTAAAGAGAGCCGGTTAGGCTGCGGTTTGAAAGCTCCGCAGCAACTCTATCTCATCGGCCCAGATTGACGGGTCTATGGTTTCCAGAACCAATGGGATTTCGTCAAAGCGCTTATCTTGCATAATAAACTGGAAGACATTTAGTCCCAGATTGCCATGGCCAAGACTGTGGTGGCGATCGACGCGGCTGGCATATTCTGAGCGTGAATCATTTAGATGCATACCGCATAGATAGTCAAAGCCGACAATCCGCTGAAAATCATCAAAGACCTTCTCACAGCCATCGGTGCTGCGCATATCATAGCCCGCGGCAAAAGCGTGGCAGGTGTCATAACAGATACCAATGCGGCTCTTATCCTCGACCCCGTCGATCATGGCCGCTAACTGCTCAAAGCTAAAACCAAGATTGCTGCCCTGACCTGCAGTATTTTCAATCACTGCTGTGACTCCGGAAGTTGCCTCGAGGGCCAGATTGATCGATTCAGCAATTTTGGCTATGCACTGGTCTTCCGAGATTTTGCGCAAATGGCTGCCGGGATGAAAGTTGAGATATTTGAGTCCCAATTGCTCACAGCGGCGCAGTTCATCGACAAAGGCTTCGCGGGATTTTTCAAGACCCTCAGTTTCAGGGTGACCAAGATTTATCAGGTAGCTATCGTGAGGTAGGATCTGCTCAGGTGAAAAATCATAGCGCTCACAGTTCTCTCTAAACTTCTCAATGGTCTCTTGACTGAGGGGCTTGGCCTGCCATTGGCGCTGATTCTTGGTAAAGAAGGCAAAGGCGGTGGCGCCAATCGCATGGGCGTTAAGAGGTGCGTTCTCGATGCCGCCAGCCGCACTAACGTGGGCGCCAATGTATTTCATAGGGATCCATTTTGGGGGGTTAGGTTGAGGTGTATTAGGCTGTCGATAATAGGGCAAAAGGGATTAATCTCCAATGCCCTTGATAGCTGTCAAATGACTTGCAGTGAAAATCTGCTAATCTTTTATGTGTAACCAATAACAGTTCAATGCCCATGATTGATTTTGAAAACACCCCTCAGGTAGCTCTGGAGTTTATGAATCGCGAGCACCGCAAAGCGTTTGATGATGCCAATGCCTTAAAGCGCCTCTTGGATAGCGCCTTGGCCCTGCGGCTTGACAGCGCCTCGGAATCTGAGGCGATCGATGAGCTTGGTGACGAAATAGAGACAGAAGTGGAAATCAACACCAGCCAGCTGGACAGCGACGCAATAGAGCAGCTGATGGAGACTTTGCTGTCGGACACGGTTCACCATTTTGAACTGGAAGAAGAGTCCATGGAGGAGTACGGGTTTCCTGCTCGAGGAGAACACAGTGAAGAGCATCGGCGAGTATTGCAGTGGATGAAGGAGGAGCACAGTCACTGGAGCAGAGATTGCAGTATTGCAACGATCAACCACCTCAGTATTTATGCCTCGGACAGATTTCCCAGGTGGCTGCTCAACCACATAGTTACCATGGATACGGTTATGGCCAGCTATATCCACCGTCATGGCGGTACCTCTTTATAAACAGCACTGTCTATAACGAGCAGTGCATATAAAAAGACAATGCCTCTAAATACGATTTCTTTTTAGATCCCGAATTAAAAACCGCACCGGATGCAAAGCCTGGCAGAGCTCTTTGGAGAGTGCTGGTGTGTCGCCGGCAATCTCTGCTGCAAGCAATTCTGCTGTCAGTGGTGCATAACTTAAACCTCTAGAACCCATGCCGCAATTGACATAGAGATTGGGCAAGTAGGCTCCGGGAGAAGTCATAGGGGTCTTAGCATCGCGGCGCAATTTGGCATAGTCTTCAAGCATGGCCGCGCGGTTAGGCACTGGACCGGCAATCGGCAGATAGTCTGAAGTGGTGCAGCGAAAGTTAGCTCGCCCGGTTAAGCTTTCATTTGTCGGGTTACCCAACACTGCTGCCAGCCCCGCATCTGTGGCTGCGATCTGCGCTAGGTTGGTCTGATGGTCTATATCGCGCAGCTCAGTGGTAAACAGGTCTTTGTTATAGGTCGCACCGCAGCCGTGCAAACCCTCCTCTGCAGGGGTGATATAGCATTCGCCGCAGATCACCATTTTCATTTTAAGGCTCTCTGGGGTGCAGGGCAGTTGGGTAATCTGCCCGCGAATTTTGCGCAGCGGCAAATATGCTGTCTGGCTAAACTGTTTGCAGTCGAAGGCGCTGGCAATAATCACGCTTTCGCTGTGATCTTCCAGCAGCAATTGCTGGTTGCCGTCACGCAGCTGCCAGCTCTGCTGCTGCTCGCTGTATTCGAGGCTTTGGATATCCGCCTGCACTAGAGGAATATCATTTAATTTAAGCAGTTGTTCGCAGATAAGCTGCGGTGGCAGCCAGCCTAATTTGGCAAAATACAGGGCTGATTCAGCCTGTAATGGCACGCCGCTCAATGCCTCAAGTTGCTCATGGGCAATGGTTTCAACTATTTCTGGTTGATCCGCGTAGCGTTCACTAATCTGTTTGAAATCTCTGCGAGCTTTGTCATTCTCCGGTACCACCAGCACGCCGCACTGGCGCCCTAAACCACTGTCCCAAAAGGGTTGGTAATAGTGGCTGGCAAATTGAATGGCCGCGAGATTAACTCTCGGCAATAGATCGTCGCGGGGGGATAGTTTGGGGTAGACAATGCCTTCAGGGTTCCCTGAGGCCTCGGCGCCGGCACGGTCATGGCGGTCGACCACAGTCACTTGAAAGCCGCGTTTTTTTAATGCTGCCGCCACTGTGCAGCCAGAGATCCCGGCGCCTATAACAGTGACAGTTTTACGCCTGCGGGGAACCGGGTTGGCGGTGTCAAACCAGGGCATAGCACTGGGTTGCTGCTTGCTCATTGAGCGAGGCCGAACTCAGTGCAGATCTGATCACACCAGCGATTAATGTAGTCATCGCTAAGATCCAGTTGGTTTTCGTCATCCAGGGCTAGGCCGACAAAATACGCTTTATCGTCAGTGAGGGCCTTGGATTCGTCGAACTCATAACCTTTATTAGGCCATTCGCCGACCATGGTCGCACCGCGATTCTTGACCTTGGCCCAGAGATAACCGAGAGCATCTTGAAACCACTCTGGATAGCCGATCTGATCGCCGAGACCATAAACGGCTACGCGCTTGCCAGTAAAATCGATCTGCTCCAACTCGTCCCAGTGACTCTCCCAGTCCTCTTGCAACTCGCCGTAATCCCAAGTTGGGATACCGAGTATTAGCAGCTGGTAATCGGCCATCAGGCTGAGGGGTTGGTCGGCGATATTGTGCAAGCTGACACTGTCGCTGTATTGGCTATTGATCTGGGCGCAGATTTTCTCCCCGGCCATTTCTGTGTAGCAGGTCGAGCTGCCGTAAAATAGGCCGATTGCTGAACTCATTGATTTTTTCTCAAGCTGGGAGTCGTTATTTTGTAGTGCGTAACAGGGTCTTATGATACCTGCTCTGCCGACGTCACGGAATATTCTTGTTAGCTGTATAGTCTAGGCACCGCCAGCAAAATCCAACTGTCGCCAAGCCTCGTAGACAATAATCGAGACGGTATTGGAGAGGTTGAGGCTGCGGCTGTGTTTTTGCATCGGCAGGCGCAATACCTGGTCGGTACCTAAACTGTCGCGAACCTCTTCAGGCAGGCCGCGAGTTTCAGGGCCGAACAGTAACGCATCACCCTCTTCGAAGCGGGCCGAGGAATAGCCAACTGTGCCCTTGGTGCTAAGGGCATAAATCTTTTTCGGTTGCTGGCTCTGCTGGTAGTCTTCGAGGCTGGCGTGAACTTTTAAAGACTGAAACTCGCGGTAGTCGAGACCAGCGCGACGCAGTTTTTTGTCATCCAGATCGAAACCCAGGGGTTCGATGAGATGCAGGCGAAAACCGGTATTGGCACAGAGGCGAATAATATTTCCGGTGTTGGGCGGAATTTCTGGTTGGTACAAAACGATATCGAGCATAGTTTTTTAGAGGCAACTTAGGCGTCGACAATCTCCACCATTAGATCATCCGACAGGCTTTCCAGAATGGCGGTTAGCTGGTCCGCAGTCATTCCCTCTGGTAACTGCAGATAGGTGTGAGCATAGAACATCATGCCGGCGGACATCGGGGTGCTTTCACAGAAGGTTTCCAAAGAGATCAGGCTGACATTATTACTTGCCAGCAGAGCTGAAATTTCACCGACAATACCTGGGCGATCGTTGGCGACGATTTCGATGCAGCTGACTTGGGCGTCTTTTTCCTGACTTGGCGCGCTCTGCTCAACAATAATTTTTATGCCATGAGCAGACAGTGCAGACAGCGCCTGCTCGAGATCAGCATGCTTGGCGGGCTCAACTTCCACCATTAGAATGCCGGCAAATTTACCTGCCAGGCGCGCCATGCTGCTCTCCATCCAGTTGCCGCCGTGTTCGATGATGGTCTGGGAAATTTGTTCAACTATGCCTTCGCGGTCATCGGCGATCACGGTAAGTACTAAATAATCTGTCATTTTTCGCTCCTCTGCTTAACTGCAAATGATTATGGCACTATTATGCAGGTCAGATGAATCTGAAACTGTCTGATTGGATAAATATGTTTTAATCAACTGTCGCCCTAGCTGGTGAGTTAAATAGCCAATCTGTTAAGGGCCTAATGCAATTTAGGAAGCTAATAAAGTGATAGAAATCCCCGCGGAAATGTTAAGTGCAGAAATTCTCTACGGCATTATCGAAGAGTTTATCTTGCGTGAGGGCACTGATTACGGCTCCCATGAGGTCAGTTTGGAGAATAAAATTGATCAGGTGAAGCGCCAGTTGAGCAAAGGCGATGTGCTGATTACCTTTGACCCTGCCACCGAAAATTGCAATCTGTTGACCCGCCATCAGTTTAAAAAATACCAAGCCGAGCAAGAGCAGGCTGAGCAGCAGCCGTGAACAGAGGAGCCTCTAAGCACCGGTCTGCGGTGACTGCCGCAGCCGTGTTTGTCGATTGGCTCGAGCAGCTTGAGGCCGCGCCACAGATCCTGGTGGGATTTAGTGGCGGTCTCGACTCCACTGTATTACTGCACTTGCTCTGTGAGCTATTGCCTCCGGAGCGCATCACAGCAGTGCATATTCACCATGGACTATCGGTTAATGCCGATGCTTGGCAGCAGCATGCAAAAGCTCTCTGTGACTCTCTGGGGGTGCCCCTAACAACTGAATATGTGGTGGTAAATGAAACCGGCGCCGGCCTCGAGTCTGCGGCTCGAGACGCACGCTACAAAGTCTTTGAGAAGTATCTGATCAAAGGAGGCCTGCTGCTCTTGGGTCACCATGCTGACGATCAAGTAGAGACAGTATTGTTCCGGTTATTGCGTGGCTCCGGTGCCAGAGGCTTGTCAGGAATTCCCCGAACCCGAGCTGTCGGCGCAGGGCGTTTGATAAGGCCACTGCTCAATCGGCCAAAGTCGAGTTTGCAGGCATACGCCGACGCTGCACAGCTTTCTTGGATTGAGGATGAGAGCAATCAGCAGGAGCAGTTTGACCGCAACTATTTGCGCAACAGCGTTATGCCCACACTAGCGCGACGCTGGCCTGACTATGTGCAAGGGATTATGCGTAGCGCAGAGCAGAGCAGTCAGGCGGATCAGCTTGCTGATTCAGTGGCGCGAGCCGATCTTGCCACGCTTGATCCGCGCCCAGAGCAGGGCGGCTGGTCATTGGATTTAACTCAATTTGTTGAGTTGGAGCCGCTGCGGCAGAAAAATTTACTGCGTTACTGGCCTGAAATTTATGGTTTGTCGGCGCTGGGTCAGACCTTAATCGATGAAGCAATAAGCTCTCTGCTAACTGCTCGAGAGGATAGCGAGCCGAAAGTGGTGCGGGCCGATCTTCAACTGTGTCGTTACCGTCAGCGGCTCTATCTTTTGAGGCTCAGCGGGCGGCCAGTGGCCGACTTGGAACTCTGTCTGTTTTGGTCTGCCGATGAGCCATTAGTGCTCCCCGATGGCAACCTATTAAGCGCTGAGCCAGTACTTGGTGCAGGTCTGCGGTCAGATAGTATTGAGCGCTTACAGGTGCGCTTTCGCCGCGGCGGTGAACGCTGTCAGCCAGCGGGTCGCGAGCATTCCAATAGCCTTAAAAAATTGCTCCAGGAATTCGGCTTAGAGCCTTGGTGGCGAGAGCGAGTGCCGTTATTTTATGTTGATGAGCAGTTGGTGGCTGTGGGGGATCTATGGGTCTGCGAAGGCTGGCAGGCTGGGCCCGAAATCGAAGGCTTAAAAATCACCTGGCAGACAAACTCTCTCTAGAAACCTCTATACCTTTCTGTTAATCTACTCTCCCATCTTAGGTAGGGTGGGTCTCGGTCAATTTCACGGCCAAACAAGCCTTTCTCGATTACAATTTTCTAGATTCTGTTCTGATGGAATGCATTTCTATTTGAGCACAGAATCGTGGTTTTACAGGGTCTTTATGACACGTTTTATTTTTGTTACTGGTGGTGTTGTCTCGTCTTTGGGTAAAGGTATATCAGCGGCGTCGCTGGCTGCTGTTCTGGAATCCCGTGGACTCAACGTTACAATCCTCAAACTCGACCCCTATTTAAATGTCGACCCCGGAACCATGAGCCCCTATCAGCACGGCGAAGTCTATGTCACTGAAGATGGCGCTGAGACGGATCTGGATCTTGGTCACTACGAGCGTTTCCTGCGTTCGAAGATGACCAAGAACAATAACTTTACCAGTGGTCAGGTTTACGAAACGGTGCTGCGTCGCGAACGTCGCGGTGATTATCTGGGCGGCACTGTGCAGGTTATTCCGCA
>JAFMBU010000252.1 GCA_017858295.1 Porticoccaceae bacterium
TTAGAGAAACTTACTGAACTACGCGCTGCCAAGTGCTAATACAGGCAAACTAAGGTGGAGTGCCTTGATATCAAAAACGCCTGTATCTGTTTGTTCATCTCGATTTTGCCTGATCTTTACAAGGTCTAAATAATCCCAGAGTTGGCCCTTAGCCTGCATAACAACATTGACGCTTTAGCTCCCCGGGAAAATACGGTCGCAATTTATATTAGAATCTTCTAATTTATTATTATCTAATGTAGAATTGTCTAATATTGATATCACAGGGCGGCAATAGGATGACTAAGAGTATTCAGCAGGCAGATCTGCAGGAGCTACAAAAACACAGCGCAGAAGCAGCCAGCTTACTCAAGCAGCTTGGCAACCCGAACCGCCTTATGATTCTCTGTTCTCTAATCAGTGGCGAGCTCTCGGTAACAGAGCTTAATGAAGTAACCTGCCTTAGCCAATCTGCCTTATCACAGCATTTAGCCTCATTGCGTAAAGCTGAGTTAGTACAAACTCGACGAGAGGCACAAACTATTTTTTATAGCCTGCGCGGTAACGAAGCCATACAGATCATTACTGTACTTAAGTCTATTTACTGCCCAGCACTTTAATTAAAATGTACTTTTATTAGAGCTAAAGAGAGATATTCCATGAGCAATCCAACAGACACTTCAGCAGACAAATCAACAACCCGCATTTCTGCCGAGGAATTCAAGCAACAGAAACAGTCCCCCGAGAGTCAGCTGCTGGTGATTGACGTCCGCACCCACGCCGAGGTCAATAGTGAATCCCTAGCGGACTGCGTCCATTTCCCGCTACAGGAATTAGACAGCGCTGCAGTGAAAGCTTACCTTGAGCAGCAAGGCCATGACTCAAGCCAGCCAGTGTACTTACTCTGCGCCAGCGGCCAGCGTGCGGCCAAGGCTAGCGAACAATTACAGGGCGATTTAGACCATCAACTAGTGATTGTCGAGGGAGGCATGAACGCCTTAAAACAACTGGGCATTGATATAGCCAAAGGCAGCGGCAATATTATCTCCCTCGAGCGTCAGGTGCGCATTGCCGCCGGATCACTGGTGGTTATAGGCGTGATACTAGGCTTTGCTGTTAACCCCGGGTTTTATGGCCTCTCCGCCTTTGTCGGAGCAGGACTGGTCTTCGCCGGCGTCACTGACAGCTGCGGTATGGCCATGGTACTCGCGCGTATGCCTTGGAATAACTAAGTATGTCGGTGCTTATAGGTCTGGTGATCGGCCTAGTGCTGGGGCTTACTGGCGCGGGCGGCTCAATCTTTGCCGTACCTTTGCTGATGCTACTGCTCGGTCTGCCGATTAACGATGCCATTGGTATCGCCCTGGGTGCGGTCGCAGTAAGCGCCCTATTTGGTACGGTGAGTAACTGGCGCGGCCAATATATTTTGTGGGTTCCGGCCATCTCTCTGGGTTTAGGCGGCGCATTGGTTGCCCCTATCGGCAAACAGCTTGGCGCCCAATTGCCCCCCATAATCCTGCTTGTGGGCTTCTCTGCCCTAGCATTTATCATCGCCGGTATTATGTGGCGCCAGACAGTCACCGCCCCAGAGCAAGCCAACATAGTTCGCTCAGGTCATGCAGCAGAAAATGACCTTATACAGCCCATCTGTCGCTTTAGCCCAGAGGAGCAATTCGATACTAGCTACAAATGCATCGGCGCATTAATCGGCTGTGGCCTAGTGGTGGGATTATTGAGTGGCCTGTTTGGTGTCGGTGGCGGCTTCTTGATTGTGCCGGCGCTACTCTTTATATCGCAGGTGTCCATGCGTCAGGCGGTGGCCACATCGCTACTTATTATTTGCGTAATCGGCGGCGCTGGTTTTGCCAGCTTTGCGGCAGGTAATAACAGTTTGGACTGGACACTCTTGGCCCAGGTCTGTTTCGGCGGTTTGCTTGGCATGTTGAGCGGGCGTCTGATCGCAAACAGAATCGCGGGGCCGCAATTACAAAAGCTCTTTGCCTTGGCCCTTATTGCCATCGCAGTAACAACCCTGACCAATAAATTAATCAATGGAGTGATTTAGACATGATTTTTAGACAGTTATTCGACCCGGAGTCATCCACCTATAGTTACCTGCTCGGGGATGAAGAAACCCGGCAGGCAATACTGATTGATTCGGTGCTGGGCAGTACCGAACAAACTCTACTGCTACTTGAGCAACTAGATCTCAGATTATCCGTAGCCCTAGATACTCATACCCATGCCGACCATATTACCGGCCTTGGCGCACTGCGCGACCGCACTGGCTGCACAACCATGATGGGTGAGCAGGCTGTGGCTAGCTGTCTGACGGCAAACTTTAAAGATGGCGACCAGATAACAGCGGGTAATATCAAACTCGAGGTCATCTATAGCCCCGGGCATACAGACGACTCCTACAGCTTTTATCTGCCCAACGAGACAGGTAGTATGTTGTTTAGTGGTGACACTCTATTGATTCGGGGCACCGGTCGTACCGACTTTCAAAATGGCGATGCTGAGCAACAGTACAACAGTCTGTTTAATCGGTTATTAAAGTTGCCAGACAGTTGCTCAGTCTATCCAGGCCATGACTACAAGGGTTGGACAATGAGCACTATTGGTGAAGAAAAACGTTACAACCCGAGATTGCAGATAGCTAATCAAGGGGAGTATGTAGATTTAATGGATAGTTTAGATTTGCCCAGCCCAAAACTTATGGATGTTGCTGTGCCGGCCAATCAGGCCTGTGG
>JAFMBU010000253.1 GCA_017858295.1 Porticoccaceae bacterium
TCGGCTATACCCTCGACGAATTGCAAAACGAAATCACTGGCGGCGCAACCCCGGCCTCCTTTGAGCCGAGCATCGATTACGTTGTCACCAAAATTCCACGCTTCGCTTTTGAAAAATTTGAGAAAGCGGACCAGTCACTGACCACTCAGATGAAATCTGTAGGTGAGGTAATGGCCATTGGCCGCACCTTCCAAGAGTCTCTGCAAAAAGCCCTTCGTGGCCTCGAAGTGGGTGTGTCGGGTTTTGATCCGAAGATCACCGCTGAGACTGAAAATCCAGAAGCCATGCTGAACAGCGAACTGGCCGTGGCCGGTCCTGACCGTATCTGGTATCTGGGTGATGCCTTTAGACATGGCATGAGTCTAGAAGACGTCTTTGCCCGCACCAAAGTTGATCCTTGGTTCCTGGTGCAGATCGAAGATCTGATTAAAGACGAACTGGCTCTGGCGCAGCACAGCCTCAGCGACCTCGACGAGAAAAGCCTCTACCGCTTAAAACGCAAAGGCTTCTCCGATCGCCGTATTGGCGATGTACTAGGCTGCGGTGAAACCGCCGTGCGCGAACTGCGTTATCAGCTGGGTCTGCATCCAGTCTATAAGCGCGTCGATACCTGCGCCGCAGAGTTTGCTACAGATACTGCCTACATGTACTCCACTTATGAAGAAGAGTGCGAAGCACGCCCCAGCAACCGCGACAAAATTCTTGTCCTCGGTGGCGGCCCCAACCGTATTGGCCAGGGCATTGAGTTTGATTACTGCTGTGTTCACGCTGCACTGGCAATGCGCGAAGACGGTTATGAAACCATTATGGTCAACTGTAACCCAGAGACTGTATCCACAGATTACGACACCTCAGATCGCCTGTTCTTTGAGCCAGTGACTCTGGAAGATGTGTTGGAAATTGTACGCCTCGAAAAGCCCAAAGGTGTGATCGTTCAGTTTGGTGGCCAAACGCCGCTTAAACTGGCCCGCGCACTTGAAGCTGCCGGTGTGCCGATTGTTGGCACCACGCCAGATGCCATTGATCGCGCCGAAGATCGCGAGCGCTTCCAGCAGATGATTCAAAAGCTTGGCCTGCTGCAGCCGCAGAATGCCACGGCCCGCAGTGCTGACCAAGCCGTGGAGCTGGCCAAAGAAATTGGCTATCCACTGGTAGTGCGTCCCTCCTATGTATTGGGTGGCCGCGCCATGGAGATCGTCTATAAAGAAGACGAACTGCGTCATTATATGAAGACCGCCGTACAGGTCTCTGATGACTCTCCTGTGCTGCTCGACTTCTTCCTGCCCAACGCCATTGAGATGGACGTGGATGCAGTCAGTGACGGCAAACAAGTGGTTATCGGCGCCATCATGCAACATATTGAGCAAGCGGGTATTCACTCCGGTGATTCTGCCTGTTCACTGCCGCCTTACAGCCTCGGCGAAGATATTCAGAATGAGATGCGTGAAGTGTGCAAGAAGATGGCACTGGAACTGGGTGTGCGCGGCTTAATGAATGTGCAGTTAGCACTTCAAGACGGCTTGATCTATGTGATTGAGGTCAACCCTCGCGCCTCGCGAACTGTGCCCTTTGTGTCTAAATGTATCGGCACCTCTCTGGCCAAAATTGCCGCACGTTGCATGGTCGGTCAAACCCTCGAATCTCAGGGTTTCACCAAAGAAATTATCCCCCCTTACTTCAGTGTTAAAGAAGCGGTGTTCCCGTTCAATAAGTTCCCCGGCGTTGACCCGATTCTCGGACCAGAGATGAAGTCCACCGGTGAAGTGATGGGCGTAGGCGCAACCTTTGCTGAAGCCTATGGCAAGGCCGAGCTCGGTGCCAGCGACGAAATTCCCACCAGTGGCACCGCCTTTGTCAGTGTTCGCGAGCGCGACAAGTACCAGGTTGCAGCACTGGCTAAGCAGTTGGTTGATCTCGGCTTTAAGTTAGTCGCCACCACTGGGACAGCCAAGGTTATTGAGCAAGCTGGTCTACCTGTGACCCTAGTCAATAAGGTTAAAGAGGGTCGCCCGCATATTGTCGACATGATTAAGAGCGACAAAATAAACCTGATTATCAACACCACTGAAGGCCGTCAGGCGATTTCCGATTCCTCGGCGATTCGCTACAGCGCCGAACAGCATCGTGTCTACTACACTACAACCATGGCCGGTGGCGACGCAGTTTGTCAGGCACTGAACTTTGATGGTGAAACCACTGTGCGTCGTATCCAGACCCTGCACGAGGAGTTAGCGTAATGCAAAAGGCCCCAATGACAGTTGAAGGTGAAATCGCTCTTCGCGAAGAGCTGCATCACCTGATCAAAGAAGTGCGACCAACTATTATTGAGGCCATTGCCACGGCCCGTGAGCACGGCGATCTCAAAGAGAATGCCGAGTATCATGCAGCCCGTGAACAGCAGAGTTTTACCGAGGGGCGGATTCAGGATATCGAAGGCAAACTGTCTAATATCCAGGTTATCGACATTCACAAGATTCCCCATGGGGATCGTGTGATCTTTGGTTCAACGGTCACCATTATCAATCTTGATCTGGATAAGACCGTTACCTATAAAATTGTTGGTGATGATGAGGCGGATGTTAAAGCCCACAAGATCTCCTACCAGTCGCCTATTGCGCGCGCCCTGATGGGTAAAGAGATCAGTGAAGTGGTAGTGGTTAAAGCGCCGAGTGGCGATGTCGAGTATGAAATCGACAATGTTGAGTTTATCTAG
>JAFMBU010000254.1 GCA_017858295.1 Porticoccaceae bacterium
CCTTGTGGGCCAGTTTTCGCAAGATCAGAGAATGTGAGCGTACTTAATTGGGTTACATAATTATTGACTGCAGTGGCATCGCAGTTCTCACAATCTCCAGCCAAATTGTTCGTCAAAGCCTCATCACTGAAGCCGAATAAGGATCTTAGGATCAGCAATCCATCGGTGAGTGCATTAACGTCTCCAGAACCATCGATATCTAAAATAACGATATTTTCTGTACGTTGAGTTTCTTCTTGGCTGTAACTAAAGGTCGCTGGCAAAAGGATGAGCCACAGGATGAAGATCGTTGATCTGTTTTGAAATGTTAGCGTTAAGCTAGCGTTGCGAAGAAATTTAACCATGACAGAAGTCTCCTAAGTGCTTTTATAGCCGTCTAAAAATATCCATATATGAGTAGACTTAAGGCCAACTTACCACTATTATTTACTTGTGTATAGAAAATTTTGCTGTGAAGCTGCCAGTTTTTCAACGCTAAAAATAAAAAGTTTTACATTACTTGAGACGATATTTTTTATAAGTTATGAAAAATAAATAGTTCGCCAAGTACAGGGTAGAAATAAAAATATCCTTGTTGATAGCTGGCAAGAATATTTTTAGTGAGGCAGAAGTGATTCTGAAAAGAAATTATTTTCGCAAATGAAAAGGCTTTATTCTATACGTATATGAATTATACAAAGTTTTTTGCTCTAGGAAGAGCGAAGGAAAATTATATGGATATTAATTTGAATCGAACCGCTGTCACGTTTCTTTTGGCCCTTGTATTTGCTGATGCCAGCAGTGCACAAACCCAAAATATAACCGCACTTTTTTCCCCTTCCTCGATCACCGACGGGCAAACCTCTGATCTTACTCTCTCCTATAGAGCAACGGATAACGCGTTACTGTCGGGTATTGGTTTGCGCGTCCATTTCAATAGCAGTCAGCTAAGTGTCGAAGAGCCTAGTCATCTTCTACCTCCGGGTATGCAAGCGCATCAGCTTAAAGATGATCGGGCCGACTATGACAATGATTCGTCTACCGATAAATATTATTTGATGGCTTGGGCTGATTTGTCCATCGATGGCTGGCCTCTAGAAACAAGTTTTCCTGCGTCGCTTGCTGTTCTGCCATTTACCGCGCTGGACGGCTTTGATGGCAGTAGCATCAACTTCACTAGTTCAGCATTGGCCTATGGATACAATCTAATTGCTGAGTCTGTTTCGATCACCAGAGCATTATTTGTCGATACTGATTTAGACGGCCTGCCGGACGATTATGAAACTGATAATGGATTTAACCCCACTGACCCATCAGATGCTGATGGTGATTGGGATGGTGACGGAATGAGTAACCTCGACGAGTTTTTAGCGGGATCTGACCCAACTCGGGATGAGCAGCCACCGCAATTATTTATTCCCGACGACCTAACCGTTGCAGCTACTGGCCATCTTACCGCGGTGAATTTCGGTGATGCCGAGGCTTTGGATGACACCGATGGAGTGTTGATTCCAAAACATAATAGGGAGGGGCCGCTGGAGTCTGGGCGCCATGAAATCCTCTGGTCGGTCACAGACTTGGCGGGCAATAGTTCTAGCCAGGTTCAGATAGTCAATATCTTGCCTATTGCCAGCCTTACGCCCTCCACTATTGTCCCCGAGGGTAGCAGCCAGGATGTAACTGTCATTCTCAGTGGTGCCGCCCCAGAATATCCAGTGACAGTGCCCCTAATGATTGAGGGTACGGTGACCTCAGACGACTTCAATTTATCCAGTTATATGGTCACTATTGAAGAGGGAATTTTAGGTACTGTGGCTCTGGCTATTACACTTGATGCGGAAATCGAGTCTGAAGAACAGTTGATCATTAGGCTAGGTGAGCCTGTTAATGCAGTCTTGGGGGTTGTCGCCACGCGCACATTGACAATTGTCGAAGAAAATATAGTGCCTGAGTTAGATTTGGTTGTGACTCAAGATGGCCGTCAGGGAAGATTGGTTGTGGCTGATGGCGGCTTGATTAGAGTTAACGCAACTTACTCCGACCCCAATCCTAGTGACAGCCATAACTTTGAATGGTTAGCGGATACTCTGGATATTGTTGGGGTCAGTGCTGAGGGAACCACGCTTACACTGGATCCCAACGCGCTACTCTATGAAATGACTTTTATTGCGGCGACGGTGTCTGATAACGGTAATCCAATGTTGGCCGCCACCGGCAGCACATTGATTAGATTGCTGGATTCAGCTCCTGACTTGGGCGATGCCACCGATACTGATGGTGACGGGATTGCAGACGCTGATGAGGGGTTTGGTGACACTGACGGGGATGGCATCCCTGACTACCAGGATAACCTTGATCAAAGCCACCAGGTGCCTGCAGATTCAGATCGGCAGCTGCTTGCTGAGAGTTCGGTTGGCAACAAGATTGCCCTTGGGGATTTTGTTTTTGCCCTGGGCAATAACAGTATCTTTCTATCTCAAGAGCAGTTGAATACGCTGATTTCTCAGCGTGACGAACAGTATGAATATCCCTCAGGGCTGTTTGACTTCAAGCTATCTGGGTCTCAAGTGGGAGCCTCTTATCATCTGGTGCTACCTTTAACCTCGGGGATTCCTGAAGGCGCAATTGTCAGAACCTTTCTCGGCGACAATATTGGTTGGCAGGACTTTACTCTCGACGCATCCAATGCAATTTCTTCCGCCATAGCAGTTGATGGCGCATGCCCAG
>JAFMBU010000026.1 GCA_017858295.1 Porticoccaceae bacterium
TCTCCCTCGAAGTCATCCTCACCCTAGGGCGGCGCTTTTATGATTCTTGAAACTGGTGTTGTTGTTGCGGTCGAGTCTGATGGGCTCTGGGTTGAGACGATTCAAAAGTCTGCCTGTGAGGTCTGCGTGGCAGAGAAAGGCTGCGGGCAAAAGTTTCTATCCAAGCTGGCAGGCAAGACCGTGAGCATCCGCGTACTGCGCAATAAGATGTCCACGGAGCAATACTCTGTGGGGCAGTCAGTGACCATAGGGATTCCCGAAGACGTTATAGTGATGGCTTCTCTGTTGGTTTATCTACTGCCAATTTTTGCTGCTATAGGCGGCGCCTGGCTGTTTTCTGGCAGTGACTTACAAGCGGTTGCGGGTGCCCTTGGCGGTCTCGTGCTAGGGGGCTTAGTAGTTAACCTTCACAGTGTGAGAAAGCGTGACGATGTGCGCTTTAATCCTGTTCTTATCGAAGAGCAGGTTCAGCCCAGTACTCTCAACTTTCAACATTGAGTTAACTATTTTTTAACGCTGTTGTCTGACTTACTCAGGTGACAAAGTCATCTCACTTTGATCGGCCAAACCTGTACCCGAGAAGCGCTGTTTGAAAATCGAAATTCCAACTCCTACCGTACTCTAAGTTGGCTATGCTATTTGAGAAAGGCTGTTGTGATTAGCTCTTGTGGATGACAGCGAAATATTAAATTAATTTTTGGAGAACACTTCGTGCTTAAAAGACTTTTGATTGTTACTTCCTTTGTCTGTGTTATTTTTAATCCGCTCAGTGCCCTTGCCCAACTGCCGGATTTCACTGAATTAGTTGAAGATACCTCCGCCGCAGTGGTGAAAATCAATACGGTGCAAAAAGCACGTGCGAACAGGTCGGCGCAGATTGCGCCGGGCCAGATTCCGGAGATCTTTCGCGATCTGTTTCAGCAGCGCCAGCGGCCGCAAAACCAGCGCCCAGTGCTGGCTATGGGGTCGGGCTTTGTGATCTCCGAAGACGGTTACATTATTACTAATCATCATGTGATTGATGGTGCCGACGAGATCGTTGTGCGCTTTTCAGATCGACGTGAATTTACCGCCACAGTAGTGGGCAAAGACCGCCGCTCAGATCTCGCTCTGCTCAAGATCGAGGCGGATAATTTGCCCACTCTCAAACTCGCCGCCCCAGACCAGCTTAAAGTCGGCGAATGGGTGTTGGCTATAGGCTCCCCCTTTGGTCTCGACTATTCTGCCAGCGTCGGTATTGTCAGCGCTATAGGGCGCAGCATTCCCACCGAGAAAGGGGAGAATTATGTGCCCTTTATTCAGACTGATGTGGCAATTAACCCGGGTAATTCCGGTGGTCCACTATTCAATCTGGACGGCGAAGTAGTGGGTATCAACTCACAGATCTATTCTCGTTCAGGGGGCTCGATTGGCCTCTCCTTTGCTATCCCCACCAGTGTCGCCGTCGGTGTCATAGAGCAGCTCAAAGAAAATGGCGAAGTGCAGCGCGGTTGGCTCGGTGTAGTGATTCAAGATGTGGATAAAGATTTGGCTCGGTCACTGGATCTGGATCGACCTCAGGGTGCTCTAATCAACGCCGTTGAACCGGATAGTCCGGCAGATAAAGGCGGTATTAAGCCGGGTGATGTGATCGTGCGATTTAACAAACAGCAAATTATTGACTCCGGTGACTTACCTCATGTCGTCGGTATGTTGGCTCCAGAGAAGAAGGCTGCGGTGGAACTCTATCGCAAGGGCAAATTAAAGAAATTAATCGTCGAAGTGGGCCGTTTGGATAGCGCTGATTCCAGTGTCGCCGGTGGTGGCGATGGCAGCGACCGCCTAGGCCTAGTGGTTGCTGATCTCAGTGATCGAGAAATGGGCTCTCTGGGTATTCGCGGCGGTGTGATTATCGAGCAGGTTTCGCCAGATTCGGCAGGCTCGGAGTCGGGCCTAAACCGCGGCGACGTGATCTTGCAGCTCGGTTACAGTCGTATTGATGACAGCGATGAATACGAACAGGTTGTCCGAGAGTTGCCTTTGGATACCCCGGTTTTAATTCGTTTCTATCGCCAGGGTAGAGCGATCTCGCGAACCATTATCCTTACCAAGTGATCTGTTGATGCAGCGGCCACAGGTGAGAATAGAACCCGAGAGAATGAAAATTAAACCTTAACAGGAAGACGAAATATGAACAAAAATACAGTGCAAACTTTAGTGACGTCCTTGTTAGCTGTGATATTTTCATTCTTGGTATTCAATGCCAATGCGGTTTCTAGTTTTGAATCAGCAGTAGGACCGCTGATTGACAATGCTATTGCCGGAGATCACCGCAGCTCGAAAAACAAGGCTCGGGACAGTCAGCGCCATCCCAAAGAAACTCTGCTGTTTTTTGGCATAAAGCCAGATATGAAGGTGCTTGAGATACTCCCGGGCGGCGGTTGGTACACTGAAATTCTCGCACCTATCTTAAAAGATCAGGGCCAGTTGACCGTGGCTAGCTTTGGTGCCGACAATTCCTCTGACTATATGCGCAATGTTCACAACCAGTATGTCGCTAAGTTACAGGCAAATCCTCAAGTCTATGGGCAAGTTAAAACCGAAGTATTTGAAGATGAGGGCTATCTAATCAAGGTTGCTAGCGAGTCTCAAGATAGGGTTCTGACCTTCAGAAATAGTCACAACTGGATACGCTACGGCGGTATAGAGCAAGCCTATCAGTCATTTAATCGTGTGTTGAAAAAAGGTGGAGTGCTGGGAGTTGTGCAGCATCGGGCTGCACCTGGAGCCGATGTGAAGCAAGCTGCTGAGCAGGGTTATGTGCCACAAGCCTATTTAATTGAATTGGTGGAAAGTATGGGGTTTAAGCTGGTGGCTCAGTCTGAAATCAATGCCAATGCCAAAGATACCAAGGATCACCCTAAGGGTGTCTGGTCTCTACCTCCCAGTTTCCGTGAGAAAGACAACAACAGAGAAAAGTATAGTGCTATCGGCGAAACCGATCGCATGACTTTGCGTTTTGTAAAGCTCTGAAGTCAGTCATAAACAAACCTAAATATCCAAGCTCTCTTTAATCTGCGCCCCAAGACTAATAGGGTGCGCAGTCGATAGCGCAGGGGCCGCGAATAGGCTAAACTGCGCTCGCATTTTCTACTGGCAGAACAAACCCTTGTCCGATTTAAGTCATATCCGAAATTTTTCAATTATTGCCCATATTGATCACGGCAAATCGACTATCGCTGACCGCTTTATTCAGGTCTGTGGAGGCTTGGCCGACCGTGAAATGGCCGCTCAGGTTCTCGACTCCATGGATATTGAGCGCGAGCGCGGCATTACCATTAAAGCCCAGAGCGTGACTCTGCCTTATACGGCGAAAGACGGTAAAACCTACCAGTTAAACTTTATCGACACCCCAGGACACGTAGACTTTTCCTATGAAGTGTCTCGCTCGCTGGCTGCCTGTGAAGGTGCGCTGTTGATTGTTGATGCGGCCCAGGGCGTTGAAGCTCAATCCGTAGCCAATTGCTACACAGCGATTGCTCAGGGCCTGGAAGTGATTCCGGTACTCAACAAGATGGACTTGCCCCAGGCTGAGCCAGAAAAAGTCATCAATGAAATTGAAAATATTATCGGTATTGAAGCCACTGACGCGGTTCGCTGCAGTGCCAAAACTGGTGAAGGCATCAATGACATACTCGAAGAATTAGTGCGCCAGATACCGCCCCCGGTGGGTGATGTGGACGCACCACTGCAGGCACTGATTATCGACTCCTGGTTTGATAACTACCTTGGTGTAGTCTCTCTTGTGCGAGTTATGCAGGGCACCTTGACCACGAAGAGCAAGATTATCGCCAAGACCATTGGCAAGGGCCATGTGGTCGACAGTGTTGGTGTGTTTACCCCGAAGCGCAAAGAGACTGGCGTATTAAGAGCCGGTGAAGTGGGCTTTATGGTAGCCGGCATTAAAGATATTTTAGGTGCCCCTGTGGGTGACACTATCACAAATCTAAGTACCTCAGAAACTGAAGCCCTGCCCGGATTTCAGCGGGTTAAGCCCCAGGTCTATGCCGGCATGTTCCCGGTAGATTCAGATGACTTTGAAGATTTCCGTGAGGCACTATCGAAATTGGCAGTCAACGATGCCTCGCTGTTCTACGAGCCGGAGAGTTCTGATGCGCTGGGTTTTGGCTTCCGCTGTGGCTTCCTCGGAATGCTGCATATGGAGATTATCCAAGAGCGTCTCGAGCGCGAATACAACCTCAATCTAATTACCACAGCTCCCACGGTAGTCTACGAAATCCTCACCAATAGTGGCGATATACTGCAGATGTCCAACCCCTCTGCGCTGCCAGATCCGGCTCAGATCGATGAGATGCGTGAGCCAATCTGTGAAGCTAATATTTTGGTGCCGAAAGATTATGTGGGCAATGTTATCTCCCTCTGTGTTGAAAAGCGCGGTGTGCAAAAAGATATGCAGTTTGTCGGTGGTCAGGTTTCCATCAGTTATGAGCTGCCTATGAGCGAAGTGGTTATGGACTTCTTCGACAGACTTAAATCGGTCAGTCGTGGCTTTGCCTCATTGGATTACACCTTTGTGCGCTTTCAGGCGGCCTCCCTAGTGCGTCTGGATGTATTGATTAACGGCGATCGTGTCGATGCCCTGGCAGCAATTGTTCACCGCGATACGTCGCAGAATAAAGGCCGCACCCTGGCTGACAAAATGAAAGAGTTGATTCCACGACAGATGTTTGACGTTGCCATTCAGGCGGCGATCGGTGGCAGTGTGGTTGCTCGAACAACAGTTAAAGCGCTGCGTAAAAATGTCACCGCGAAATGCTACGGTGGCGATGTGTCGCGGAAAAAGAAACTGCTTGAGAAGCAGAAAGCCGGTAAGAAGCGCATGAAACAGGTGGGTAATGTTGAAATCCCCCAGGATGCCTTCCTCGCTGTACTAAAAAGTTGATCAGCCCAATGTCGATCAATGCAAAAGGAGCAACATCTCTATGGATCTAAATTTCGAGTTGATTTTAACGGTAATTTTTCTGGTCTCAGCGCTATTTTGGTTGCTGAACAAATTTGTTGTGCGCCAAACAGAAGGTGCAGTGGAGTTTGTTGCCTCACTGGCACCGGTTTTGGGTCTCGTCTTGGTGCTGCGCTCCTTTGTTGTTGAGCCGTTTCAGATTCCCTCCTCATCGATGGTGCCAACACTCAAGGTTGGCGACTTTATATTGGTGAACAAATGGACCTACGGTATAAGATTGCCGGTGCTGCGGACTAAAATTATCGAACTCAATTCACCTGAGCGTGGCGATGTGATGGTCTTCTTTCCGCCTCACGAAGAGCGCTATTTTATTAAGCGTGTGGTTGGTTTACCCGGTGATGAGATTCATGTTTTGGACGGTGTGCTATATATTAATGGCGACAAAATGAGTCAGAAAGTTTTGCAAGGTGAGACGCCTGCGCCCCGTTCAGTGGTTATGACCGAAGATCTCAATGGTCTCAAGCACGCTATGCAGAGACGTATTTTGCCAACTCGCCTGAGCCAAAACTATACTGCCGTAGTGCCCCAGGGGCACTACTTTATGATGGGCGATAATCGTGATAACTCAAGTGATAGTCGCGTCTGGGGGCCAGTTCCTGAAGAGCGTATTGTCGGTAGAGCCTTTGCTCGCTGGATGTTTTGGGACAAGTTCTTGAGTCTGCCTAGTTTTGAACGAGCTGGAAGTATAGAGTAAGCCTGCTTAGTTAACGTTAGAAGGCAAAGGCTAAAAGGCAAGAGTCGCGATTGCAGGATGTAATCAGTACAGCGAAAAGGGAGTTAACTATATGAGACGCAATAAGCAGTCGGGTATGAGTACAGTATCGACACTTTTTATGCTCGCCATAGTGGGATTTTTTGTTACTGTTGGTTTTAAATTGGCACCCCACTACTTGGATAACAGAATGATTCAATCCGCTTTTAATCAGGTGGGTGAATCGAACATTCGCGGCAAGTCAGATATTCAAATACGAAATACGATTGCCAGATTTTTTACCATTAACAATATTCGCGATGTCGACATAGCAAAGATCGTCATTGCTCGTGGCGATGCATCAACGCGTATCAGCCTGAACTATGAAAAGCGCTTTGCAATGTTTGGCAATGTCGATGTAGTGCTTAGCTTTAGCAACCAATACGACAGTGCCCAGTGACATAATTAAATTGAGGATACTTCGTGGCGAGCAATGCCAAGCAACTTCAGGATCGCCTGCAATATCAGTTCAGCGATCCACAGCTACTGACTCTGGCGCTCTCCCACCGGAGCTGCGGCAGCAATAATAACGAGCGACTCGAGTTTCTCGGCGATGCCGTTCTTGGCATGGCTATTTCCAGTTTTCTGTTTAAACGTTTTCCCGAAGCCCGAGAGGGCGACCTCAGTCGCATTCGTTCGCAGCTTGTCCGTGCCGAGTCCCTTGCGGAGATCGCCCGGGAACTGGACCTAGGCCCTGAGTTATTGCTGGGTCCCGGAGAAATGAAAAGCGGTGGTCATCGCCGCGACTCGATTCTCGGAGATACAGTTGAAGCACTGCTGGGTGCTGTGTTTCTCGATCAGGGCTTAGTGGCGGTAGAAGCCTGTATACAAAACTGGTTCAGTGCCTCACTGAATACCCTGACCCTAGATACACCAGTTAAGGATGCCAAAACTGCCCTCCAGGAATGGTTGCAGGCTCGCGGCAAGCCCTTACCTGAGTATCTGGTTGTAAAAACCGAAGGAGAGGATCATAGTCGCCTCTTCACCATGAGTTGTACCATTGATGCAGTGGAAGAAACTGCACAGGCAACTGCCAGTAGCCGCCGCAAGGCAGAGCAATTGGTTGCCGAAAAATTAGTAAAAAAATTGGAGAATATTTAGTGACTGATACACCAACACGCTGTGGCTATGTGGCCATAGTCGGTCGTCCCAATGTGGGAAAATCGACGCTGCTCAATCATATTTTGGGGCAGAAGCTGTGTATTACCTCGCGCAAACCTCAGACCACAAGACACACATTGTTGGGGATCAAGACTGTAGATGAAACCCAGGTTATCTTTGTGGATACTCCCGGTATTCACACTAATCAGGAGCGCGCCATTAACCGCGTAATGAATCGCTCTGCGGCCAGTGTTATAGCAGACGTAGATGTGGTGATCTTTGTCGTTGATCGCTTCGAGTGGAGCGAGGCGGATGAGTATGTGGCTAAATACATTGCCAATTATGATGTACCAGTGATTGTTGCCATCAATAAGGTGGATCTCATCGAAGATAAAGAAGAGCTGCTGCCACACCTGCAGTTTCTCTCCGAAAAAGTGAAGGCCGCGGACCTAATTCCCCTGTCAGCACTGCGCAAAACCAATTTTGATCAGCTCGAAACGAAAATTAGCGAGTTTATCCCTGAAGCCATGCATATGTTCCCAGATGATCAGATCACTGATCGCAGCGAGCGCTTTTTAGCTGCCGAAATGGTCCGTGAGAAAATTATGCGCCAGTTGGGTGCCGAGGTTCCCTATCAGGTCACGGTGGAAATTGAAGAGTTTCGCGTCGAGCGCAATGTCACCCATATAGGGGCTTTGATATTGGTGGAACGGGAAGGGCAGAAGAAAATTATTATCGGCAATAAAGGCGAGCGTATTAAAAGTATCGGTCAGCAGGCACGGGCTGATATGGAGAGCCTGCTCGACTGCAAAGTCATGCTTAAAACCTGGGTCAAAGTTCGCAGCGGCTGGTCTGATGACGAACGCGCACTGCGCAGCCTTGGCTACACCGACAGGTAAGCACTGTGCGCATTGAGGCTGAGCCGGGATTTTTATTACACTCGACGCCCTATCGTGACACCAGCTTGCTGGTGGATCTGTACACTGCCAATCACGGTCGCGTGCGCTGTGTCGCCAAGGGCTTTCGCAAGCCCAATAAGCAGGGTATTAACCGCTCGATCTTTCCCTATACGGAACATCATTTTAGTTGGCAGGGTCGCGGTGAATTAAAAACCCTGACCAAAGCAGATGTAGTTCAGGCCCCAGTATTTCTTAAGCAAGAGTGCCTTTTTACCGGCCTCTATATCAATGAGTTGTTTTATCGCCTGCTCCAAGAGCAGGATATTCACCAATATCTGTATCAGCAGTACCAACAGTTTATGGCCGTTCTCTGTGGGGCCCAGCCCGATGAAGTACGTTTGCGACAGTTGGAAATGACATTGCTAGAAGAGCTTGGTTATGGACTAGTGTTGGACTGCGAAGGGCAGAGCGGCGCCGCGCTGATCCCAGACAAGTACTACCAATATATTCCTGAGCAGGGTTTGCTGATGTCGATTAATCAGCGGGAAGCTGTGTCCGGCAGTTACTCTGGTGCCGACCTAATGAATATAGCCGCGGGTGAATTTTCTCAGGGCACGGCCCAGAGAACGGCCAAGCAGTTGTTGCGCACGGTGATTAATTTCTATCTCGGTGGCCGCCAGTTACACAGTCGTGAACTCTATCGCCAACATTTGCAGTCGCAGAGTTCTGTGTAGAATACTACTCACTCAAATCAATCGAGAGAAGCGCCAATGATTATCGCCATAGGCACAGATATAGTTGAGATTGCCCGGATCGCTAAGGTGCTAGAGCGCCAGGCCGAGCGCTTTGCCGAGCGCATTCTCTGTCCCAGCGAGCTGGACCAATATGCATCCCGGGGCCATCCGGTGGCTTTTGTCGCCACCCGCTTTGCCGCCAAAGAAGCCATAGTCAAGGCGCTGGGTACCGGCATAGGTCATGGGGTCAGCTTTCAGGATATGCAGGTCAGCAATGATGAAAAGGGAGCTCCCCATGTGCAACTGTCTGGCGGTGCCGCGGAAGTGATGCACAGCCGCGGTGGTCGGCGAGTCTTGCTCAGTCTAGCCGACGAGCGGGATTACGCCATAGCCTACGCCATGCTCTGTGAATAAATTTCAACCAAGGGTTTGGTGGTGGTAAAAAAGAGCCTTCGGCGCCAGAAAAAGAGCCCTCAGCGCCTAGAAAAGAGCCTTCAGCTGGCGTAAAAAGAGCCTTCAGCGCCTAGAAAAAAGCCTTCAGCTGGCGTAAAAAGGAGCCTTCAGCCCTCGTAAAAAAACCTTCAGCTGTCGTAAACAAGAACCTGCGGCATATGCCAAACAATTATGGGCTATAACCGTCCCGCAGAGGCGGCAGAGCAACTGTTCAGGCACAATAGATGACTAAATTCTTGATCCTTTCAACCTCCACAAAGAGTAGCGTCCATGCAGTACCCAACCATTGATCAAGGCATAGGCAATACTAGGCTAGTGCAGCTCCAGCGGATGCCTGGCGATACCTCGAATATCATTCTTGCGAAACTGGAAGGGGATAACCCTGCAGGCTCAGTCAAAGATCGTCCGGCCTTGAGCATGATAAAAAAGGCTGAGGCTCGTGGCGATATTAAACCTGGGGATCGCTTGATCGAAGCCACCAGTGGCAATACCGGAATTGCTCTGGCGATGGTTGCGGCGATGATGGGCTACCGTATGACTTTGATTATGCCGGACAATGCCACCGATGAGCGCAAATGGGCTATGACTGCCTATGGCGCTGAACTGATTGAAGTAAGCAAAGAGCAGGGCATGGAGGGAGCTCGTGATCTGGCCCGTCAGATGCAAGAGCAAGGGCTAGGCAAAGTGTTGGACCAATTTAATAATCCAGATAACCCCTTGGCTCACTATGAGGGTACCGGGCCAGAAATCTGGCGCGACACTAAAGGTTCGGTAACCCACTTTGTCAGTTCAATGGGTACCACCGGCACCATTATGGGCACCTCAGCCTATTTAAAGCAGCAGAACCCAGATATCCAAATTATTGGTCTACAGCCTCAGGAAGGTGCCTCTATTCCCGGTATCCGACGTTGGCCCGCAGCCTATATGCCGAGTATTTTTGACGCTGCCAAGGTGGATCAAACCCTAGATATTTCCCAGCAAGCTGCCGAGCAGACCATGCGTCGTTTGGCCAGAGAGGAGGGTATCTTCTGTGGTGTCTCGGCTGGCGGCTCTGTATCTGCCGCCTTAGAAATCAGCAAGCAGGTGGAAAATGCCGTTATCGTTGCTATTATCTGCGATCGGGGTGATCGCTATCTCTCTTCTGGAATATACGGATAGAGATTTACGCATAGAGATTTATGCATAGAAATTTATGCATAGTGCTATTAGGAATAGAGAGCCATCACAACCAACTCAGGCAGGCGCGTGAGCAGTAAGTAAAAAGGACAGGGCACAGCGCCGCAATTCGAGATCAAGGAAATGGTCAATGTTCGCCAACATCATCCCCGGGATGACGCCGACCAAGTTGATATTCAACGCTGGATTGATGAGCTTATTCAACGCCATGCAATGGCTCAAAGCGATGGCCAATTGCTGCTCCAAGCCTGCACATTTACCAGCCAGGCTCTAACCGAAGAATTTGATCCTGAACGCCTGTGGGACTCCGCCACTGGCTGTCTGCAAACTGGCCTCGAAATGGCCGAAATTCTTGCTGAACTATCCCTTGATACAGTCGCTCTTCAGGCGGCAATACTCTATCGTGCTATTCGCGAAGGGCGTATCTCTCTGGATAAAGTCCGTCGTGAGTTCGGTTCAGAAATTGCTGGGCTGATCGATAAGGTGCTGCGCATGGCAGTGATTAGCACCATCAGTAATGCCCAGGGCGGATCGGTTTTTGGTCATATTGCCGGGCAACAGGCAAATAAAACCCGAGAAATGCTGGTGTCGATTATCGACGATATTCGCGTACCCCTAATTAAAATTGCCGAGCGCACCTGTGCCATCCGCGCAGTTAAAACTGCCAGTTCAGACAAACAGATCCGCGTTGCTCGTGAGGTGGTCGATGTCTATGCACCTCTGGCTCATCGTTTGGGTCTGGGCAACCTCAAGTGGGAACTTGAAGATCTGGCCTTTCGCTATCTGCAACCTCTGGACTACGCCAATGTGGCAAGCCTGCTGGCGGAAAAGCGACGGGATCGCCAAGCCTATATTGCCGAAACTATTCGCCAGGTTGAAGAGCAGCTAAATACACTAAATATAGAGGGTGAGGTGAGTGGGCGGCCAAAACATATCTATTCGATCTGGTCGAAGATGCAGCGCAAAAATCTCAGTTTTACTCAGGTCTATGATATTCGCGCACTGCGTGTTTTGGTGCCCACGGTGGCAGACTGCTATGCGGTATTGGGTTGGATGCACAGTCGCTGGGAAAACCTACCCAGTGAATACGATGACTATATAGCTGCGCCAAAAGAGAATGGTTACAGCTCACTGCACACCGCCGTTATTGGGCCCGAAGACAAAGTGCTAGAAATTCAGATTCGTACTTTTGATATGCACAATGCTGCCGAATTGGGTGTCTGCGCCCACTGGCGTTACAAAGGCGGTAACCTAAAATCTGCAGATAAAAGCTACGAAGAAAAAATTGAATGGTTGCGCCATGTTCTCGATTGGTCAAAGGAAATTGAGCATAAAGGATCAGCGGAATACTCTCAGGAATCACAGCAATCAGTAAGTGAAGGTCGAGTGTATGTCTTCACCCCAGAGGGACATGTGGTAGATCTGCCCAGCGGGGCAACACCGCTGGATTTCGCCTACTATGTGCACACCGACCTTGGTCATCGCTGTCGCGGTGCCAAAGTAAATGGCCGCATTGTGCCCCTTAGTCGGGCGCTGCGCACTGCAGATCAGGTGAGCATTATTACCGCTCGTCAAGGAGAACCTTCTCGGGACTGGTTGTCCGCTTCCATGGGCTATCTGAAAACCAGCCGTGCTCGCAGCAAAGTGCAATACTGGTTCCGCAAACAAAATCAAGAGCACAATCAGATTGAGGGCAAGAAGCTTTTAGAGCGTGAGCTAGCCCAGTTAAATATCAGCGGAATTGATCTGCAAAAAGCTGCCCAACGATTTAATAAGCAGGGTACTGCAGGCTTGTATGCGGCCATTGGTGCCGGCGATGTGGGTGTCGAGCAGGTGATTAATTCACTGCAGAGTCGGCATGGAAAAAGTAAAACTCTCGGGGCCCTCGACTCGGTTAGTTCACTGGAGTCTTTCGACTCGGCTGCATCAGAGGAACTCGCTTCGGCCCAGCGTTTTGAATCTTCAGATGTCTATATCCACGGTGTTGGCAATTTGCTCACTCAGATGGCCCGCTGCTGCCGCCCGTTACCCGGTGATAGTATCGGCGGTTATATTACTCAGGGGCGTGGCATATCCATTCATCGTCAAGATTGCGGTAACTTCTTGCGTCTGCAGGGCGCCGACCCCCAACGCATTATCAAAGTTGACTGGGGCAGACAGCCGCAGAAAAACTACAGGGTAAAAATTGCTCTGGATACCTATGATCGCAGCGGGCTGCTATTGGATATTACAAAAACCGTCGATCGCCTCGGTTTACATATAGCTTCAATGACCAGCGACGAGAAAACCCGGCGTAAAAAATCCATGAATAGTTCGCATATCTTACTGGCTCTGGATGTGCCCAGTCTCGATCAGTTGAGCGCGGTATTGTCCCAGTTAAATCAAATTCCCAACGTGGTGACAGCTAGGCGTGTGAGCGATTAGACTGGCGCTGTGCCGATAATGTATTTCACCGGTTTGGTTTATAAGTGCTCTTCATCGGTGCTTTCCACAACAAGGTAATCTAAATGACTAGACAATACACAGTTGATGACCTGCGCTATTTAATGCAGCGCTTACGAGATCCTGAAAGCGGTTGTCCCTGGGATTTAAAGCAGTCTTTCTCCTCCATCGCCAAACATACTCTAGAGGAGGTCTACGAGGTTATAGACGCCATTGAACGAGATGATCTTCATCATTTGGGCGAGGAATTAGGGGATCTATTATTTCAGATTATTTTTTATGCGGAACTGGGTGCAGAGCAGAAGGTTTTTGACTTTGATAGCGTTGTTCAAGGGCTAGTAGAAAAACTGGTACGCCGTCATCCTCATGTCTTCCCTCAGGGAACCCTTGAGAGTGAAATTGAGCCCAGCAGTCGAGTGGATAACCCTGAGGAAGAAGCGCGGATCAAAAAAGTCTGGGAAGAGATTAAAGCCGAGGAGCGCGCAGCAAAAGGCGATAGCAAAACCCTGGATGATATACCTCTAGCGATTCCAGCCTTAAGCCGTGCTCAGAAATTGCAAAAAAGAGCCGCCGGAAAAGGCTTTGACTGGCAGCATCTCGATCAAGTAGTGGAAGTGGTTCGTGAGGAACTCGAGGAGCTAGAGGCAGAGATTGCTGTGGATGATAAGGCAGCCATAGAAGATGAACTGGGTGATCTATTATTTAGCTGCGTGAACTTGGCGCGCCATTTGGGCGTAGATCCAGAGCGCGCACTGCGTCAGGCTAATGGGAAATTTCAACGGCGTTTCCAAGCGATGGAAGAACTTGCTCAGAGCGCCGATAACGATTTTTCTCAGTTGACCACAGACAAAATGGAGCAGCTTTGGGTTGAGGTCAAGCTGGCGGAGTAACTGCTGGCGCTATACTGCTGCTTGTCTGGCTAATTTAATCCGTGTATTGTGAGCGACCTTTTCGGGATAGCAGCTTTAGAGAAGCTCTGTTGTGGCATTGTAATAGCCTGACAGATCGACTATCTGCATAAGGTCCCACGTAGTTTTAACTATTCAAGGAATCATATTAATGAGAGTTATTTTGTTAGGGCCCCCAGGTGCAGGTAAAGGTACTCAAGCGCAGTTCATTACTGAGAAGTATTCAGTACCGCAAATATCCACTGGCGATATGCTGCGCAGTGCAGTCAAGGCAGGCACTGAATTGGGTCTCAAAGTAAAAGATATTATGACTTCTGGCGGTTTGGTCTCTGACGAGATTATTATCGCGTTAGTTAAAGAGCGTATAGAGCAACCAGATTGTGCTGGCGGTTTTTTGTTTGATGGCTTTCCGCGCACGATTCCCCAGGCACAGGCTCTGGTGGATGCCAATGTGCCGATTGAATATGTTGTTGAAATTGCCGTCGACGATGAACAGATTGTGTCGCGTCTCAGTGGTCGTCGAGTACATGAAGACTCTGGCCGTGTTTATCATATTGAACACAACCCACCAAAAACTGCTGGCCTCGATGATGAGACTCAAGAGCCTTTGATCCAACGTCCAGATGATAAAGAAGAAACTATTCGCAATCGTCTCAGTATTTACCACAGTCAAACCAAACCATTGGTTGAGTTTTATCAGGGCCTGTCAGCCACAGAAGCTGAGGCACCGAAATTCGCAACCGTAGATGGTCTTGGCAGCCTCGATGATGTGCAAGCGAGACTGGTTTCTGCACTAGCGTAAAAGTTTAAAAAGCAGTGTGTGAAAACACTGCTTTTTAAAACTATTTCTTCAAATTCTCTTTTTTTTTGCAATTAAAACCCTATTTTTGTCGAAAATTGCGGTTTTAATTGGAAAAATATTCCACAACTGCTTAAACTCCCGCTTTACATGACCTAACGTCTTTTTATCGTGATGGT
>JAFMBU010000255.1 GCA_017858295.1 Porticoccaceae bacterium
CAGGCCCAGCGAGCCGGCGAGATTATCCGCAATATTCGCACCCTGGTGGGCAAACAGAACCCCCATCACCAACTCACTGATATCAATACCCTAATCCAAAATACTATCGAACTGGCTCAAGTGGATGTTGAGTGCCGAGCAGTCCGCTTTGAATGTGACTTTTGCAAGGAACTGCCAATGATGGAGATTGTTCTTGGCCAAATTCAGCAGGTTATTTTAAACCTAATCCGCAATGCCTGCGACGCCATGATCAATACTTCAGCGGAAGAAAAATGTATCACCATTATTAGTGAACATCAGCCAAATGGTTTTATCACCATAAGAGTGCGCGACCGTGGCGTCGGTATTAATCGAGATCACAGCGACAAGCTATTCCGAGCCTTCTTCTCAACCAAGAGCTACGGTATGGGCATGGGACTGGCAATCAGCCAGTCCATCATTAGTAACCATGGTGGGGAAATGAAAATTAATCACCAGTATCAGGATGGGGCAGAAATCCTTTTCACCCTACCTGTAATGGCGACCCTCAAAGGACAATCCAATGAAGGCTAACCAAACTGTTTATATAGTTGACGATGACTCTGATGTTGCTGATTCCATGTCTATGCTTTTGGAATCAACCGGTTTGCGCACCCAGCAATATCATTCCGCTGAAGAGTTTCTAAAAAATCCTATAGATCTGCTGATGGGCTGCCTGATATTAGATGTGCGCATGCCGGATATGAATGGACTGGATTTACATCAGGAGATTAAACGCAACAATGCTAACTTGCCGGTAGTATTTGTCACTGGTCACGGTGATGTACCGATGGCCGTGCAGGCGATGAAAAATGGCGCCGTAGAATTTTTGCAAAAGCCCTTTCGAGATCAGGAATTTATTGACTGTGTTAATCGCGCCCTCAAAGCCAATAGTGAAACGCTGAATTATCTCAAACGACGGCGGTCTATACAGGCGCGCATCGACAGCCTGACTAAGCGTGAACACGAAATCATGCGCCTTATTGCCGCCGGCAATATCACCAAGGCGGTTGCGGCAAAACTCAATATTAGCCCGCGGACAGTAGAAATTCACCGAGCCCGGACCATGGAAAAAATGCAGGCCAAAACCCTAGCACAATTGGTCCAGATGGTAGTCGAAGTTGAGCATCAGGAGACTGCCGGGTAGTAATCAGCCTCCATAACCCCAGACACAAATCAGCCTAAAGTCTCAGTTAACCCGCAGCAGTTAATGCCAACGGTTTCTCGATGCGGGGATCTACATAGCCACCTGCGATAATGTAGTGCAGACCATCCATATCCATCAGCCGGACACGATGGCGGTTTGCAACAATCAATCCCTGTTCTTCGAGGCGTTTAAATAGGCGACTGACAGTCTCGACGGCCAGCCCCAGATAGTTGGCAATATCGTAGCGCGCCATACTCAAGCGAAACTCATGGGCGGATTCGCCGCGATCACGCATGCGCTGCGAGATATCCAATAAGAAGTGAGCCAGCCGCTGCTCGGCTTTCATTTTACCCAAAACCATCATCAGGTGGCTCTCCCGAAACATCATACAACTCACCGAACAGAGCAGGCGGTTATAGACTTTTTGATTGGTTTTTAGGGATGAATCCTTAAAGAAGTCAAAAGCGAGGCTGCAGACACTTGAAGTTTCCAGAGCCTCGACTTCACAGGTATATTTCCGTGAGTCAATGCCGTCTATTCCGAGAATATCGGTGGAAAAGTGAAATCCTGTCACCTGCCTTTCGCCAGATTCGTCAACAATGCAAGATTTAAAACAACCTGACCGAATCAGGTAGAGGGATTGAAAGTTATCGCCCTGGAGAAATAAACGCTGTCCCTTCATCATCGGTTTTTCATGATTGATAAGGCTTGATAGTTCACTATTTTCGCTAGTGCTTAATGTACTGATAAGACAGCTCTTTCTCGCTAGGCAATGATTACAGGTGATCTGTTTAGTGCCGTTTAATTTGGCCGTTGCGGTTGCCGATTCCATCTCTAACTCTCCTTGTTATTTGCTAATATTAATCCGTTAAATAGTCCCAACAGCTTCTGATTGATACTCTTTACACGCATGGGAATGCTCTTTGTTGCTATGCCTACATATATATTGCCGATCTCGAATCATTGGCTATAAGGCTGGGCAGCCCACGCCGATGTCCTACATCAGTCAGACTGCCACTACCCGCCCACATAAGCCCAGCCTGCTGCTTTTCGGCCCAGATAACCAAGGCATTCATATCAAGATACTGAAGTCGAGCACTGTCGGGAGCCTTAAGAATAATTTTTAAAAACATTCCCGAACTCAGGCTATCAGGACAGCCGTCTATACCTAATCCCGCTATACCTATATTACTTACCGAGCACCTAGCGATCTGTTTGTCAGCTAAATATATATCGACCAAACACTCTTCCGTGCTCGACATTAAGGATCTACGACTTGCCATACGATGTTCCATATACGCTCCTAGCGACTAACTAGCCGCAGTGGCTCCTCGAATTTAGATATAACCTGACGCCCAAAAACAGGCCTTCGAGTTACTCACAACTGGGAGACGAGCATAACAAAGGGGTTCACTCAGACAATAAGGGGCTTTGCGTAATTTGTTGCGGTAACTACGTATCCTATAAAAAGTAGGGGATTAAATAGGTACAGGGAATAAGTTAGTCTCAGCCTGTTAGAAAA
>JAFMBU010000256.1 GCA_017858295.1 Porticoccaceae bacterium
CTGTTTCAATCATCACCTCAATCACTACCTCAGTCTTCACTGAATTGGCAATAAAGCACTGCTCATGTGCTTGATGGTGCATCTGTTCCAGCTTCTCCATTGTCGGTTGTTGGTCACCAGAGAAAGTCGCCTGCGGCCGAAGAGTCACTTTGGTTATTGAGATTTTACCCTCGGCATCTTTCTCCATAATGCCAATCGCGTTATCAATATACTGATCAATCACAAAGCCCCGCTTTCCCGCGATAGCCAAGAAAAACAGCATATGGCAGCTGGACAGTGAGGCAATAAATGCCTCTTCAGGGTCTACATTGGCCTCGACGGAATAGGGCAGCGGCACAATAGATGGAGCAGAAGAGGCGGCAACAACCGCGCCGCCATCAAATTCCCAGCTGTGACCGCGACTGTATTTATTATCCTTAAAGGCTTCTTCAGGTTGGCGTTTCCAGACGACCTTTGCGCTATATTCAGACATTTCTCTACCTCACTATTGTTCGCTGGCGGCTCTAACTGCATCGGCAAGGGCTTTTGAACCGGTACTCTGTAAATGGCTAATCACACTCTCTCTATCTTGCTCAGCTCTATTTTGGCTGAGTTTGTATTTGCACTGAATATCCGTAATCTCTATCTCAAAGCCAACAATATGCTTGAGCATTCCCGGGTTATAGTCTTGCTCCCAATAGGTCTCAAAAGCGTCTTCATATTTAGTGCTCAGACTGTCGACGATGGTTTTTACCGCAGCAAGTTCTGGCAAGATTGTGCAGACCCCATAGATATGCACCGCCTGATAATTCCAAGTGGGAACCCCTGGGTTTAGATACCAAGTGGGCGAGATGTAGCCATGAGGACCTTGCAGAGTGACCATAACTTCTTGGCCATTGATATCATTGGCCTGAGGATTTTTCCTGGCGAAATGGCCAAACAGTTTTTGCCTGTCATCACTGACTAAAAAGGGAATGTGGGAGGAGAATAGTCTTCCTCGCAAGGTCGAAATGATTTGCCCAAATGCATTATGCTCAATAAACGAGAAAATTTCTTCACGATCAGTAATCTGGAATTGTTTAGGTATATACATTGAACGCAGGTTCCTGTGAGGTTATTCAAATCTTACTATCAAAGTAGCACAGGACTGCGCTGGGATTTTCAACTTGATGGGGTTTGGTTTAGCTGTTGATGCTGAACTTGTTAATCTTTGCTTTGCAGGGCTCAGGCTGCCGATAATGGCGTAACTTTTAATGGCGTAACCTTTAGCTCGTGGCGATGTTGCTCAGCATGCCAAAGATCATACTGTGCCTGCTGTGTGACCCAGCTTTCGGATGAGGTATTGAAGGCGATTGACAGGCGCACGGCCATTTCTGGGCTTACTCCGGCCTTGCCGTTAATTATGCAAGACAATGTTTTACGACTTACTCCAAGTGCCTTTGCTGCATCTGTTACGGATAAGCCCAGTGGCTCCAAACATAGCTCTTTGATAACGAATCCTGGGTGGGGTGGGTTGTGCATCAACATAATATTTCCTCAATGATAATCTTCATAATTCACTACTTCGGCGTTGCCATCTTTAAAGCGAAAGGTTAGGCGCCAATTGCCGCTTACTCGCACAGACCAAATATCAGACCGTTTACCGGACAGTGAATGTAAGATTAAGCCTGGCAAGTCGAGATCCTTAGGGCTGATTGCCCCCTGAAGTACACCCAATATTAATTGCAGCTTCTTACTATGCTTGGCCTGTATTCCCGATGTTATCCCTGTTCTAAAGAACAGCTCCAGTCCTTTGTGTTTAAAACTTTTGATCATTATAATCGTAACCTGTAACGTAACGGGTGTCTAGCTTTGATAGGATGTTGAATTACTAGCTGTTTGCAGAATATCAACTGAGAGGGTTTTTTCTATGTGTGGCCTCTAGGAATTGGAACTGTGTATAAATTAGTCTGGTCAATGATCTCTATAGCACTAGCCAGCTATTCATAAGCGACAAAGTGGGTTTAAATACCCACATAAAAAATAACAATTCACCACAGGATTCATCATGTCTGAGCTCTACCTAGTCCGCCACGCCCAAGCCTCCTTTGGCGCTGCCAACTACGATCAACTCTCAGACCTAGGTCATCAACAATCCCGCTGGCTAGGGGAACATCTTGGTAAGCGTCAGGCCAAGTTTGACACCTTCGTGCTCGGGGATATGGTGCGTCACCATGAAACCATGGACGGCATCTGTGCTGGCATGGGCATCGATGGCAACGATCGCATAGTGCTTCCGGGGCTCAATGAATATAACTTTGTTGATATGACCGCAGCCTATGGCAAAAGTCATGGTGACGATCCACTCTACCAAGCTATCGCCGCTGATCCAGAAGACCGCAAAAACTACTTTCGTCTGCTGCGCAAAGTATTAACTCTGTGGACAAGAGATGAAATCGAAGATGCGCCGGAATCCTGGGTCGATTTTAAAGGCCGAGTACTCGACGCTCAGCAACAAATACAAGCCATGGCTGACAGCGGAAGCTCTATTCTCGCCATTGGTTCAGGGGGCTCGATCAGTACCTTTGTGGGAGGGGTGTTGGGAATTCCGGATGAGAATGTCTTTGATCTAAATTTGCAGTATAAAAACACCGCGATTAGTCATTTCTTTTTCAATAAACGGAAAATGAATTTGACTGGATTTAATGGAGTGCCGCATTTGGATAC
>JAFMBU010000257.1 GCA_017858295.1 Porticoccaceae bacterium
ATTGGTATAACCACCGATATCACGGAAGTTAATACCGCCATCTAGGCTCACTACTCGAGTTTGACTCTCAGCTGCTGACATATTGTCCCCTTGCCTACTTCGTTATTATTTTATTGTTTTGTTTAGCTCTGCGAGTAAAGAGTTCTACTGCCTGAAAGCTAAAACGGCTCACTGGTCAGCGAGCCGTTTTAGCTATTGTCTTACGCCATCAAGCACAGTGAAGGTTAAACACGTAAAAACTTATCACCGCGGGCTATACCGGAGACGCCACTTCTGACCACTTCCATAATGCCCATTTCACTCACCGCCTCAATAAAGGCATCGAGCTTTTCACTGTCGCCAGCAAGCTGCACCGTGTAGGTTACCGGCGTCACATCAATAATATGACCGCGGAAAATTTCCACACAGCTTTTCAGTTCACGACGAATATCACTTTCTGTGGCTTTGATTTTAACCAGCATCAGCTCGCGCTCAATATGGGCGCCCTGAGTCAAATCCACGACCTTAATCGTATCGATCAACTTGTGCAGCTGCTTAACAATCTGCTCCGCCATATGATCGTCACCCTGAGTAGTCAGGGTTAAGCGAGACAGCGTATCGTCATCTGTAGGCGCCACAGTCAATGTGTCAATGTTGTAACCGCGCTGGGCAAACAGACCCACTACTCGCGAAAGTGCACCGGACTCATTTTCCATCAAAATAGAGATTATCCGTTTCATTAGGTTCTCTCCGTCTTGTTTAGCCACAGGTCGCGCATAGAGCCACCGGGCATTTGCATTGGGTAAACATGCTCAGAACGATCTACATCTATGTCCATAAACACCACACGATCTTTCATGGCAAAGGCTTCACGCATCTTCTCTTCGAGCTCATCAATATGGGTAATCTTCATGCCCACGTGGCCGTAGGCCTCAGCCAACTTTACAAAATCTGGCAGCGACTCTTCATAGACACTCTCGGAGTAGCGGCTGCTGTAGTTCATATCCTGCCACTGACGCACCATGCCCAGTGCCGCATTATTGAGATTAATAATCTTCACCGGCAAATTGTGCTGACTGCAGGTAGAGAGCTCCTGAATATTCATCTGGATACTGCCCTCACCAGTAACACAGGCAACATCGCAATCTGGGAACGCCAGCTTACAGCCCATGGCTGCCGGCAACCCAAAGCCCATGGTGCCGAGACCACCGGAGTTAATCCAGGTGCGCGGCTTGTCGAACAGATAGTACTGAGCGGCAAACATCTGATGCTGGCCTACATCGGAGGTGACAATCGCCTTACCTTCGGTGACTTTGTAGAGCATCTTGATCACGTCTTGCGGCTTGATGCAGTTGCCCGAACTCTCTTCGTAACGGCTGGCGGTATAGATACCTTTGTCCGCACGCCACTGATCAATCTGCTGCCACCATTCGGCGATCGCATCGCTATCGGGAGTGGTTTCAGACTGTTCGATCAGTGTCAGCATTTCCGGCAGTACCGAATTACAGGTACCGACTATGGGAATATGAGCTTCAATATTTTTCGATACCGACGTGGGATCCACATCTATATGGATAACCGTTGCATGGGGGCAGAACTTTTCCAGATCATTGGTTACCCGATCGTCAAAGCGCGCGCCTATAGCAAAAATCACATCCGCATGGTGCATAGCCGTGTTGGCTTCATAGGTACCGTGCATACCGAGCATACCCAGATACTGAGGATCAGTGCCGGGATAGCCACCCAGACCCATCAGCGTATTGGTCACCGGATAATTAAGTTTTTTCGCCAGAGCAATCAAATGCTCCGACGCATTATCCAGAACCACGCCGCCGCCAGTGTAAAGAACTGGGCGCTTGGCGCTGATCAGGGTCTTAACAGCACGACGAATCTGTCCGCGATGCCCCTTATCCGTAGGCTGATAAGAACGCATCTTAATCTCAGCAGGATATTCATAGGGCACTTTATAACTCGGGTCAGTGACATCCTTAGGAATATCAACAACGACTGGACCGGGACGACCGGTGGCAGCAATGTAATAGGCCTTGGCTATGGTCTCGGCTATATCTTCAGCGCGAGTGACCAAAAAGCTGTGCTTAACAATCGGACGAGAAACACCCACCATATCGGTCTCTTGGAAGGCATCCTGACCAATTTTGGTCAGCGGCACCTGGCCGGAGATAACCACCAAGGGGATGGAATCCATGTAGGCAGTGGCAATACCGGTGATGGCGTTAGTCGCTCCAGGACCAGAGGTCACCAGGGCTGTTCCCACTTCACCAGTGGAGCGCGAGTAGCCATCGGCGGCGTGCACTGCAGCCTGCTCGTGGCGTACTAACAAATGATGGACGTCTTCCTGTCGATACAGAGCGTCATAGATATGCAGCGCAGCACCGCCGGGATAACCCCAGACGTGCTTGATACCTGCATCTTTTAAAGCGCGGATTAGAATTTCACCGCCGGATAATAATTCCACAATAGTTCCTCGTCACTGTTTAGTGTCAGGACGGTTCTCAGTGGCGAGCGGCTGTTGCATCAAGATAGATCCCGCGAAGGCGGCAAACTTCAGTCACACAGGTACGTGCTTAAGACTGTAATCGGTGCTCATGGCTGTTAATAAGCTCAAGGCTGTTAACAGGCTCAAGGCTATTGATAAATAGCTGCACCATCTCTGTTGATGACCAGCGGCATGGATAACG
>JAFMBU010000258.1 GCA_017858295.1 Porticoccaceae bacterium
AGTCCACTGCATTACCACTTTGCTACGGCGCCTTAAACTTTCTCTTTACTACTTTTTACTCTGCCTCGGCAGTGTGCAAATCACTACTGCTTGAGAGGCCGCTATTCTAGGCATTACCAGCAATAAATCAACTGATTATCGCCCTGATCTCACTTACTTGTGCCTGTGCCACTCAATTGCGGCCAAGCGGCGCGCAGATAGTGGATCATTGACCAGAGGGTAAGCGCAGCAGCAATGTAAATAGCGATAAAACCAAGGTTGGTGAGCAGTTCATTTTCCGGTTTCGCGGCCAACAGTACGGCGATGGCAACCATCTGCACCCAAGTCTTCACTTTGCCGATCATGGCGACGGCGACGGTGCTGCTATAGCCCATCTCGGCCATCCACTCGCGCAACGCAGAGATAACAATTTCGCGGCCGATAATAATTATCGAGGCAATTGAGAACCAAGGGCTAGAGTGCACTTCAAGCAGCATTACCATCGCCGCTACCACAATCAGCTTGTCGGCAACTGGGTCCAAGAAAGCACCAAAGGGCGTGACCTGGTTATATTTACGCGCCATGTAACCATCAACCCAATCGGTGGCTGCCGCGAGACCGAATACGGCGGCGGCGATCAGGTTGTGCCATTCCCAGGAGGTGTAATAGATCGCTATAAACACTGGAATTAAACCAATGCGCAGTAGGGTTAAGATATTGGGCAAATTCCACATGTAATTGTCTTCTGTTCTCGATAGTAAGTTCGCGGCTCGATAGTCTTGGTTATCTTGATCGAGCGGCGAATCTAAAAGTCACTCATTGTACAGTGCACTGTAAATCTCATCAGCAACCTTTTTGCTGATATTGGGTACTTTCATCAAATCCGCAACACTGGCCTTTTGCACTTCGCGAATTCCACCGAAGTGCTTGAGGATATCTCTGCGCCTTGTGGGACCCACTCCCGGAATACCTTCGAGGGGCGAGGTGCGGCGCTTTTTATCGCGACGGGCCTTGTGTCCAGTGATGGCAAAGCGGTGCGCTTCGTCGCGGATCTGTTGAATCAAATGCAGCGCGGCCTGCTGGGGTCGGGCTATAACTCGGTTGTTCTGGTCCGCCAAGATCAGGGTTTCAAAGCCGGCTTTGCGGGTGGTGCCTTTGGCGACCCCTAAAATCATGACGCCCACTACGCCTAGATCTGCAAGCACGTCTTTGGCTATACCAATCTGGCCTTTACCGCCGTCAATCAAGAGTATTTCCGGCAACTTACCCTCGCCTTTCATCAATCTGGTGTAGCGTCTTCTGATCGCCTGCTCCATAGCCGCATAGTCATCGCCGCCGGTAATGCCTTCGATATTAAAGCGCCGATAGTCGCTTTTGACTGCGCCACTGGCATCAAATACTACGCAGGAGGCAACCACTGCCTCGCCACTACTGTGACTGATATCAAAGCATTCGATGCGCTCGGGCAGGCTCTCCAGTTCGAGCGTTTCCCGCAGTGACTCCATGCGCTTTTCTTGGCTCTGTTTCGAGGCCAGCTTGCCGGCGAGATTTTGTTCGGCGGTACGCTCCGCCAGCTCGATCCACTTGGCGCGAAAGCCTCGCACTGAATGGCGAATTTCAAGTTTGCGCTGAACCTGTAACTCCAGAGCCTCGGTGAGGGTCTCGGCGCTATCGATCTCAGCATTGAGTAGAATTTCTTTCGGCAGATCCGGACGCCCGCCGCCCGCCAGATACAGCAGCGGCAGAAAATCATCTAAGAGTTCGCCGACGGTCTGAGCCAACGGTGCTTTCGGGTAATAGCTGCGGCTGCCAAGAATGCGCCCTTGACGAATATAGAGCATATGCACACAGGCTTGACCATTGCTAATAGCACCGGCTACCACGTCAATGGTGCCCTTGCCCTTCTCTATTACTTGCTGAGTTTGAATCTGTCGCAGCGCGGCAATCTGGTCGCGAGTCTCGGCGGCCTTCTCAAAGGCTAGGGCCTCAGCGGCATTGACCATATCCACTTCCAACTGCTTAAGGATCTTGTCGCCTTTGCCATCCAGGTAGAGGCGCGTGACATTGACATCAGCGGCGTAGTCTTCAGGGCTGACAAACTCCACACAGGGAGCGGTACAGCGCTTAATTTGATATTGCAGGCAGGGGCGCGAGCGATTGCTGAAAAAACTGTCTTCGCACTGACGCACCTTAAAGGTCTTCTGCAAAAAGCTCATAGTTTCACGAACCGCATAGACGCTTGGGAACGGGCCAAAGTAGGTGCCCTTAGCTTTTTTCGCGCCGCGGTGAAAGGCCAGGCGGGGCCATTTATCTTTATCAGTCAGCAAGATGTAGGGGTAGCTTTTATCGTCGCGCATCAAAATATTAAACGGCGGGCGGCGCTGCTTAATCAGATTGTGCTCAAGAATCAGCGCTTCGGTTTCAGTCTCGGTGACTGTCACATCGATCTGTTCGATGCGCTTGACCAGCGCTGCGGTTTTTGGGCTCAGGCCGGTCTTGCGGAAATAGCTACTAACCCGGTTCTTCAGGTTTTTGGCTTTACCCACATAAAGTATCTCCCCCTCGCCATTGAACATCTGATAGATGCCCGGGCGCTGAGTCAATGATTTGAGAAATGTTGGGGGGTCAAATGCCATGGCGCGATTGTAGCGGT
>JAFMBU010000259.1 GCA_017858295.1 Porticoccaceae bacterium
CCATCTACAGTGAACTAGCTAAATTGTATTAAATGGTGCCGCGCATTGTAGTCTCTGCAAACCGTGAATTATCACGATCAAAGCACAAAACAGCTTCACGCTGAGCTTCTCAAAGAGTAAACCCTGAACAAACAAAAACGCCGCGGGCTAATTATCCATCAGTAGCCCGCGGCGTTATTTGTTAATAAATGTGCTTAAAGTATTAAGCTTCTGGTGCTGGTGCGGCCTCATCCATAAGGGGTTTCAATTCTCCCTTCTGGTGCATCTCAGCAATAATATCGCAACCACCAATCAGCTCCCCTTTGATCCACAACTGTGGAAAGGTCGGCCAGTTACCATAGGCCGGCAAGTTGGCGCGAATTTCCGGGTTGGAGAGAATATCCACATAGGCAAAGCGCTGACCGCACTCCATCAAAGCCTGAACTGTGCGAGCAGAGAAGCCACACTGCGGTTGATTGGGCGAGCCCTTCATATAGAGAATAATTGCATTGTTCTCTACCTGCTCACGAATGGTTTCCATAATGTCCATAGAGACAAATCCTCTGAAATTAGTAATTGTGCTGAAGTGCACTGAATCTGGTGGGCATTTTACCTGTTTCATCTCACCGGCAACACCACATAGGGAAATTTATTTAAGCCGATAGCCACAACCACTGTCATATTGAGTTTGATTCCGTCACTGAACGCAAATGAGAATGATTTGCATTTGCGTTTGAATCTTATTATAGTTGCGCCTGCTGTAACCCATGACCTGTTCGCAAACGTATGTTGTTGGTCTAAAAGCGAAACCCGTTCATTTTGGTAACCAAATTCAAGGAAATAAAGCTATGAAGAAGCAACTTCTCGCCACTATTGTTGGCTTGAATATTACCGCTGTGGCTCAAGCAGCGACTCCTAGCATGGAGGAAATGTGGGAAATGATTCAACAGCAGCAGGGTGAGATCGCCACGCTGAAAGAGCAACTGCGCAATAATGATGCGCGAATACAAGAAACCGAGGTAATTGCTGAAGCAACTATTAGTGCCGTCGAACAGATCTCCATGGCCCCCAGTGCAAGCAGCAAAACGACTTTTGGCGGTTATGGCGAACTGCACTACAACAGCCTAGATCGCGATGATTCAGCCAGCAGCAAAGACCAAATGGACTTCCATCGTTTCGTGATGTTTACCGGTCATCAGTTTTCCGATGATATACGCTTCTTTTCCGAGCTGGAGGTAGAGCACAGCATTGCCGGAGAGGATCAGCCAGGTGAAGTGGAGCTGGAGCAGGCCTATATAGAGTGGGATTTCGCCGGTCAGCACAGCGCTAAAGCGGGTCTGTTTCTATTACCCATCGGCATCATTAATGAAACTCATGAGCCGAATACGTTCTACGGCACTGAGCGCAACAATGTTGAAAAAAATATTATTCCCGCAACTTGGTGGGAAGGTGGCGCAGCCATTCATGGCGAGATCAGCCCGGGTCTTTCCTATGATTTCGCGGCGCATTCCGGTCTTTATTTAAGCTCTGGTGATTACAAGCCTCGGGATGGCCGACAAAAAGTCGGCAAGGCCAAAGCTGACGATCTAGCCTTTACTGGTCGTTTAAAATACACCGCAATTCCAGGACTGGAAATTGCCGCCTCGGTGCAGATGCAGCAGGATGTTCATCAGGGTGAAGGGGACGCAATTGGCGGCACATTGTTTGAGACTCATATGGCTTGGCAGCGCAACGATTTCCAACTGCGTGCACTCTATGCGGCTTGGGATTTTGACAGTGCGATTAACAACATCATGGAAGGCGCAGACGAACAGACTGGCTTTTATATAGAGCCGAGCTACCGCATCAGCGACAAGATGGGTCTATTTGCTCGTTACAGCGAGTACGACAACCTTGCCGGCAGTGCAACGAACACTGCCGTCGAGCAGTTTGATATAGGTCTAAACTACTGGTTGCACCCCAATGTAGTATTCAAAATGGATTATCAAAATCAGGACACCCCCACTGAAACTGGTTATGACGGTATCAATATAGGTGTAGGTTATTCCTTCTAATGGCGTTAGCGTAAATGCTTAGTAAGCTTTATAGAGTCGCTGTGGTAACAGCTGCAGCGGCTTGTTTTGCGATCACCTCCTTGACCTCATTATCGGTGAGTGCCAAGGGGGTTTTTCAGTCTGGCCCAGACTTTTATGCTGAGGTGTTTGCTCCGCAGCAAGGCGAATCCAAAGTCCTCTGGCTGACACCAGAAATTCGCACCCAGGCCGCTGTAATCGTTGACCACCCAGTGCGTGGGTTGCGTATCCGCTATCACCAGAACACCAACAAAACCGCTTGGATTCTTGAAGAGATTGGTAAGGAGATGCCGATCACCATCGGCGTAGTGGTGGAAGATGATGTGATTCAGCAGGTTAAAATTCTCGCCTATCGCGAGAGCCGCGGCGGCGAAGTGCGCTACCCGGCCTACACAGCGCAATATAAAGGTGCAGCTTTGCAAGAGGATTACCGGCTGAATCAAAATATCGACGGTATTACCGGCGCTACCCTGTCCATGTGGGCCGTTAATAAGGCCGCGGCGCTGGCTTTGTACTATCATGCTGTGGTTACTGAAAGCTCTTCAACTAAAAGCTCTCTAATTAAAAGCTCT
>JAFMBU010000260.1 GCA_017858295.1 Porticoccaceae bacterium
CAGTAAAAAGAAAGACTTCTATAAAATTGGCGACACATCAAAGGTTAAAATTTAATCGAATATTTTCTCATTAGGAAGAGAGCTAAATAGCTTGGAATCAGTATAAAAACCGCAAGAAAAAGATAGCCTGACAATGTCAAAGACAGGTTTGGAAAAGCCAATAAAGTTGCAACCAAGCTAACTAGAAAAACGATTAACCCAGCAAGCGGCAGCTGAGCTCGATGACCATATACTCGCTCACTCAGACTATATAGACAGCCACAGACTCCAACTATGGTCCCAACAATCAGCATTATTGCCCCAGGACCAAAGGCCACACCAATCCCACCCCAGACAATACTCACAGTAAACCAAGTCAAAATCACATAAACGTAACTCACAGTCTCGCACTCCAAATGATTAATTTATTAATCATAGAGCCCAGCAAAATAAGCAGAGAAAAAATACAAACTGAATTGAGAAACAACAAAGAACACAGAAGTATTCAAAGAATAATCACACCAACCGCGTATGCACCAAACAGAAAAAGACACTTACCTCCACCAAGAACTCGGCACCGGCATCACCAAGAAAGCCTGGCCCTGGCCTTGAGATCAATTAGGCCCCGCTTATAGCTTTTATGATTTGGTGAAAAAGCGAGGACCTGTTTGAGCGACAGCGAGTTCCGCAGCACCAGCAAATCATAAAAGGTATGGGGTCGATCTCAAGGCCAGGGCCAGGCTTTCCGAAGCACCCAAACTCAAACCCAAACCCAATCGAACAAAACCAGCAGCCACTACCCCCGCCGCCACTTAGTCCCTTCACGACTATCTTCCAGCACCACGCCCTTGGCCTTCAACTCCTCACGCACCCCATCGGCCCCAGCATAATCCTTATCCGCCTTAGCCTGATTACGCTTCGCAATTAGCACCTCAATCTCCTCAGCCGAGATATCACTGCCACCCCGAGAATGGGTAAACCACTGCTCCGGATCCTGCTGCAACAGCCCCATCAAGCCCGCCACCGCCAACAACCGCCCCTTAGCCTCAGCCAATTGGTCAGCCTCAGCAGCATTCATTGCGCGAGCCAACTTATGCAACTCACTAATCGCCACAGGGGTATTTAAATCATCTAGCAGCGCAACGTAAGCCGAAGTATCAGCAATATCCACCGCAGCCGCCTCAATACCAACCTGAGTGCGTAAAAACCCATAGAGGGCATCCAGAGAACGCCAAGCACTGTCGAGCAAGTCCTTACCAAAGTGCTGTTCAGATCTGTAGTGAGCCGAGAGAATCACATAGCGCAAAACTTCACCGGGATACTGTTCTAGCAGATCATTGACCATACGGAAATTGCCCAGAGACTTGGACATCTTCTCGCCTTCAATATTGATAAAACCATTGTGCATCCAGACATTGGCAAAGGGCTTGCCATCATGGGCACAGCAGCTCTGGGCAATCTCATTTTCATGGTGCGGGAAAATCAAATCCTGACCACCACCATGAATATCAATAGAGTCACCCAAATGCTTTTCAATCATTGCCGAACACTCTAGATGCCAACCAGGGCGACCACGACCCCAGGGACTGTCCCAGCCAGGCTCGTTGTCGGCTGAGGGCTTCCAGAGCACAAAATCACCGGCGTATTTTTTATAGGAAGCCACTTCGACCCGTGCCCCAGCCAACATATCGTCTAGGGACCGTCCAGAGAGCTTTCCGTAATCCGCCATAGACTGCACCGCAAATAACACATGGCCCTCAGACTCATAGGCGTGACTCTTGGCAACCAACCGCGAGATCATATCGATCATCTCGGGGATATGCTGAGTGGCGTAGGGCACGATTGTTGGCGGCAGATTATTCAGCGCCTGCATATCCTCAAAGTAGGCCTCAGCGTAGCGGGTCGAGAGAACACTAATCTCCTCACCCAACTCCGCAGCGGTGTGCATAATTTTGTCGTCAATATCGGTGATATTGCGCGCGTACTGAACATTGGGATAGAGACTCATCAATAGCCGATAAAGCGTATCAAACACCACTGCCGGACGAGCGTTGCCTATATGCACGCGGTTATAAACCGTTGGCCCACAGACATACATGGTCACCCGCTCGCTATCTATGGGCTGAAATGGCTGCTTGCTGCGGGTCATGCTGTTATACAGGGATAAACTCATGTTTCTCTCTTAAAATTCTATTAGCGCAGTGCGATCGTACGGTTAAAGACTAATTTTCCAGGGCTGCTGTGCACTGCATCAACCGCATAATAGCCCTCACGTTCAAACTGGAAATGCTGGCCAACTTCGGCTCCAGCCAGGCCCAACTCCGCTTTACACTGCTTAACAATCTGCAGCGACTCAGGGTTCAGGTGATCCATAAACGATCCCTCCCCCGCATCAGGCGCTGCGGCAGTAAATAATTTTTCATACAAGTAGAGATCGCAATCTACCGAGTTAGTCGCCGACACCCAGTGAATCACACCCCGTGGACGCACACCCTCTGGGGGGTCCTGACCAACGGTGCCGGGGATATAAGAACAGATCAGTTCAATAATCTCGCCTGCTCCATCCTTGATAACCTCGTCCGCACGAATCACATAGCCGCTGCGTAAACGTACATATTCACCAGTGAC
>JAFMBU010000261.1 GCA_017858295.1 Porticoccaceae bacterium
GGGCAACACGTGAATAAAGTCTCCTCGGCGATTCATCTGCGCTTTGACATAAAGCAATCCTCTCTGCCGCAGTTATTTAAGCAACGACTGCTGAGACTCAGCGATCAGCGTATCTCCAAAGAGGGGGTGATTGTGATCAAGGCGCAAAGCACTCGCAGTCAGGAAAAAAACCGTCAGGAAGCGCTGGATCGGCTGGTGCAGCTGCTGGTTGAAGTGAGCTACACGCCAAAGGTTCGACGTCCGACCAAGCCGACCAAGGGGTCTCAGCGCCGACGCATGGATAAAAAGACTCTGCACGGTAAGCAGAAGTCTCTGCGCTCAAAAGTCTCTCCTGACTGAGCTCATCAGTGTAAACTCCGCGCAACTCAGTTAATGGTTGCGCCAATGTCCGAATCGAAAAGCCACCCCTTTGATAGTCTTAGCCCCGATCTACTGATCGACGCTGTTGAGAGCGCCGGGTTCGTCAGTGACGGACGTCTGTTGGCTCTGAATAGCTATGAAAATCGTGTCTATCAGGTGGGTATCGAAGATGAGACGCCGATGATCGCCAAGTTCTATCGTCCCGATCGCTGGAGTCGCGAGCAGATTCTCGAAGAGCATGAGTTTTGTTTTCAGTTGGTGGAGCAGGAATTGCCAGTAGTGCCGCCTTGGTGCGGTCCAGACGGCAACAGTCTGAACCAGTTTGGCGGCTTTAGTTTTGCGTTGTTTCAGCGTAAAGGCGGTCGCGCACCGGAGCTGGATAATCTCGACAATCTATTTATTCTCGGGCGGCTGATGGGGCGGATCCATGGCATCGGTGCGACCAAGCCGTTTAAGCACCGTCCAAAATTAGACAGCAAAGCCTTTGGTTGGAATTCCTATAAGTTGATCAGTGAGCAGTTTATTCCCGAGGGCCTGCGTCCGGCTTATGATTCCTTAGCTCTGGATATTATGAAAAAGGTTGAGGAGATCCTGGAGGACTACGGCGAGATTAACCATATCCGTGTTCACGGAGACTGCCACTCTGGAAATATTCTCTGGCGCGATGACAATCCCCATTTTGTCGATTTTGATGATTCACGTATGGCACCGGCGATCCAGGATTTATGGATGCTGCTGTCCGGTGATCGTCAGGAGCAGACATTGCAAATCGCGGAGTTAGTGGAAGGTTATAGCGAGTTCTATGATTTTGATGTTCGCGAGCTAAAGCTAATAGAAGTAATGCGCACATTGCGGATTATGCACCACAGTGCCTGGATAGCACGGCGCTGGTCAGACCCAGCTTTTCCCCGGGCCTTTACCTGGTTTAATACGCCGCGCTACTGGAGTGAGCATATTCTGCAGCTGCGCGAGCAGTTTGCCGCGCTGCAGGAACCGCCGATTCAATTGATGCGTTAGAGTCCTACTTTCTGTCGTCAGCTACCAGCTGTAGTTTACACCTATGGTCAGCTGGCTATCGGTGGAGCGGGTCCCCAGAGCCGGCTGATTATCGTAGGTCCACTCGAGCTTGAGTTCGGTAAACAAATTTGCCACTACCGGCACTTTTAGTCCGAAGTCGGCGTTGAGTTCCGAGTCACTCATATCGGTCAAGGCTACCAGCAGTCCATGGCGATGGAAGATCTCCATATTGTTACCCAGCATACGTCGGTAGTCTGCTGCCCAGCTCCAGGTTAGCCGGCGATCGCTGGTTTGATCTTTTAAGTCTTCGCTGATCCACAGCAAACCAGTTTCAGCCGATAGTGAAGTAATTTCCGAATCCCAAAACTGGCGACCTATGGCGCTACCGACGGAGTAGAACTGATCAATCGAGCGATCATCATTGGCCCCCCAAGATAATGCATTACTCCAGAACCACTTATCCTGAAAGAACCAGTCGACACCATAGCCCAGGTCATATTGTTCTGCGGGTCTTGAGCCATCCAGGCTGTGGCTTTCAAAATTGATTTCAGAGCTGTGGCGAAAATCACCGTGCCGCCACTCGACATCACCGTCGAGATCCCAGTCTTCACGTTTGATATTGCCGCTGGAATAGCCGCCGGTAAAGGATAGATCGCCATTGTAGGTGTTGCTAAATAACATCGCAGTGGGTGCATCGAGGGCCGCACCGTTAAGGGTGGCAATACGCGCCTTATCTATGGCTAGCAGACCAAAGTTATCCGACTGCCAAAGCACCTGATCTTCGGTTTTTTCCTGCATTGTTCCGTTGAGGATATCACCATTAGTCAATGCCAGTTGATCGGCAAGGCTAACCGCAGAGACTGAGAGTAGAACTAGGCCAATAAATGATCTGATAGCCGAAGACATATGTTGCACAAATAACTCCTGTAATAGTAGTGAGCGCTGGCTCAAGGTCCTTTTTAGGGGGTGGTATTTTACACATTTAAATCTTGTGGTCATTAGTTGTGAAAATATCTTTATCTTTCGACCTGTTCATCAGTAGAATGCCGGTCTAAGAATCAAGGGTGTAAACCTGACCTTGATTTTAATCATCTTATCGAAGCGGCACAGGAGAGAAGCTAATGAGCGAAGTCCCAGCAGAATTAAAGTACGCCAGCAGTCACGAGTGGACCAGATTGGAAAGCGACGGTAGCGTTGTTGTCGGAATTACCGATCACGCTCAGGATGC
>JAFMBU010000027.1 GCA_017858295.1 Porticoccaceae bacterium
AAACTCTGCCAGAGAATCAGTCATCCCGGGTATCCAGATTTTTTTCCATTGGCTGCGGGCTCTCAGTTGGCTGCAGGCGCTCCATTGGCTGAAGGCTCTCAGTTGGCTGAAGGCTCTCAGTTGGCTGCGGGCGCTCCATGGATCTAGGTACCTGCAAACCAAAATACTCGTAGGCCATGCGGGTTGCCATACGACCGCGGGAGGTTCGCATCAGATAGCCCTGCTGAATTAAATAGGGTTCCAACACATCCTCAATAGTACCCCGCTCTTCACTCATTGCGGCGGCGAGGCTGTCGACACCCACTGGGCCCCCTTCAAATTTTTCCATCAGGGTGAGCAGCAAGCGGCGATCCTGATGATCAAAGCCGCGCTGATCCACGGCCAGCATATTGAGAGCTGCATCGGCAACTTCTGCACTAATCGAGCCATCACCTTTGACTTCGGCGTAGTCCCGCACTCGGCGCAATAGACGATTGGCTATACGCGGGGTACCCCGAGAGCGGCGGGCAATTTCACCGGCGCCCTTGGCATCTATTGAGACATTTAAGATTGCGCTGGCACGGACAACAATACTGGTGAGATCTGCTTCTGAATAAAATTCCAGACGCTGGACAATGCCAAAGCGGTCGCGAAGTGGCGCGGTAAGCAGTCCGGCTCTGGTGGTAGCGCCAACTAAAGTAAAGGGCGGGAGATCCAGCTTAATCGAGCGTGCCGCTGGGCCTTCGCCGATAACAATATCCAGCTGGTAGTCTTCCATGGCCGGATAGAGAATTTCTTCCACCACAGGACTGAGACGGTGTATCTCATCGATAAATAGCACATCACCTGGCTCAAGATTGGTTAACAGCGCGGCGAGATCGCCGGCTTTTTCCAGAACCGGTCCAGAGGTGGTTTTAAGCGCCACCTGCATCTCATTGGCAATAATATGGGCGAGAGTGGTTTTACCCAGCCCGGGAGGACCAAAGACAAGAGTGTGATCTAGGGGTTCGCTGCGCTTGCGCGCGGCTTCGATAAAGATACCCAGCTGTTCAACCACAACTGGCTGACCGACATAATCTTTTAGGCTTACCGGACGCAGTGCGCGATCAAAACGCTCTTCGGCAACAGACATCTCGGGGGATATTATGCGGTCGGGCTCTATCATCTGACACCATGGTGGTTTTGCCCTGTAGCATACATTGATGGTTAGAGTTTTTCACTAGCGGGCCGGAGGTTTATTGTGATTAACGCTGCACCTAAGAGCCCATACTTTTAAGCGCCAGACGAATCAACTCGCCGGCATCGCTGACCGATTCGCTGGCCACGCGACTAATGATTTTCGCTGCATCTGTGGGCTTATAACCCAGGGCGATCAAGGCACTTTCAGCTTCCTGAGAAATATCTGGCTTGGCCACCTGAGCACCGGCCGCAGAACCTGCAGCTGTGGCATCCACATCGCCGATCTTATCGCGCATTTCGATTAATAGACGCTCGGCGGTCTTTTTGCCCACTCCGGGTAGCTTCACTAAGGTGGCTATATCGTTATTGTGCACACAGATGGCAAAGTCATTGGCCGACATGCCCGACAGAATCGCCAGAGCCATTTTTGGGCCTACGCCATTGACCTTTATAAGGTAGCGAAACAGTTGCCGCTCAGATTGGGTGCCAAAGCCGTAGAGTTGCTGGACATCCTCGCGCACCACAAAGTGCGTGTGCAGAGTGACCGCCTCGCCCACTGCCGGAATACCAAAGAAAGTGTTCAGTGACACCAGCACCTCGTAGCCCAAGCCCTGCACATCGATCAATAGATCCGGTGCCTGTTTTTCAATTACCTTACCCTGAAGTCGTCCAATCATTATCGCTATAAATCCTCAGTTGGTTTATTTAAGTCGCCCGCGGGCGTAGCCACTGGCGCCGGTTGCTGCCAGTGCTCTGGAGGTCTGGGCGTGACAGAGTGCCACCGCCAGTGCATCGGCGGCATCTTCCGCTGGCGCACTTGAAAGTTTGAGTAGCTGCACAATCATCATCTGCACTTGAGATTTGTCTGCACCGCCAGTACCCACTACCGCCAATTTAATACTGCGTGCAGAGTACTCGCCCACCGAGAGCCCAGCATTGACCCCAGCCACGATCGCCGCACCTCGCGCCTGACCCAGCTTTAGCGCGGAGCTGGCATTATGGGATAAAAACACCTCCTCTATGCCCATTTCCTGAGGTCCATACTGTTCGACTAGCTGACTAACACCTTTGAAAATAATATCTAGGCGCTCGGGAAGTGAGCCCTCAGGCAGACGAATAATACCACTGGTGACATAGCTTACTTTGCCCGCCACAGCATCGACTATCCCATAGCCTGTGCGTCGCGATCCTGGGTCTATGCCAATTATTCGGGTCATATGGTTCTATTGCTTTTATGGGTTTGGGGATAACGCCGCAGAGTGTTGCAATCCCCTGTCTGGGAGTCAACAACTATAGGTAATCTGCAACCGCGGCAGATTTATTAAGTGCCGTATTATTCAGGCCTAACTATTCAGCTCGCAGAGCATCTATAGGTGTCATTTTGGCGGCGCTGGCAGCCGGCTGACTGCCGGCCAGCAGACCAATGATCATAGATATTCCCAGAGCCCCTAGCACTATGGTTGGGCTCAGGGCTACAGGCAAACCTGGCACAAACAGGTATATAAGTAGCAACAAAAAGGCCACCAACAGCACCCCACAGATACCGCCAATCAGACCTAGCACCAGGGCCTCCCCCAAAAACAGCATACGCACCGTCAGGGTGGTGCCACCCAGGGCACGCAGTAGCCCAACCTCAGCAGTACGTTCAGTGACAGTAATCATCAAAATAGTAGTGATCCCCACAGCACCCACCAACAGGGAGATAGCCCCCAACCCAGCCCCAGCAAAGGTGAGAATACTGAGAATATTGTCCATGGTGACCAATACCTGATCCTGGGTTATCAGAGTAAAGTCCTCAAAACCATGGCGCTCAATTAACAGCTGGCTGATCTTGTTGGCCATGGCCTCACTGGTGGATCTGGGGTTAAAAAAGATATCGATCTCCATTAGGCTCTGACGGTTAAACAGTTGCATGCCTTTGCCTGCGGGAATAAATACCATATCGTCGAGATCTGTACCGAGAAATTCACCCTTAGGCGCAACCACCCCAATCACCCGATAGCGCTCGCTGCCAATGCGCACAAAACGGCCCACCGGATTGACCCCACCGAACAGCTCAGTTTTAACTTTGCTGCCCAAGACCACCAGAGCCCTGGCCCGCTGTAAATCATCGGCAGGCAAAAAGCGCCCCTGAGCGATCTCCAAATTCCATGCTTTGTCCGCGGCGCCACCGACACCGGCCACATCTGTATAGCGCGCTCGCTGATTGTGCTTAACCTTGGCATTGCCCATTACCAGGGGCACTACCTCTTCCACATTGGGTAGCTGACTGATAGCCGTGGCGTCATTTAGGGACAGTGGCCTGGTAGTGTTAAGTAGGCCGCCGACACCAAAGGTTTCAGTTTTCCCTGGGTTTACCGCGATAATATGACTGCCAAATTGAGTGAACTCATTGAGTACAAAAACCCGCAGGCCCTCCCCAAGAGCACTGAGCACGACCATTGCCGCAATACCGATAGAGAAACCGACAATGGTCAGCAAGGTTCTGGTGCGCTGCATCCACAGTGCTCGAAAGACCCAGCTACTGCTATCGCGAAAATTCATTACTGCAGCCCTCTCAGTGCCAGCACCGGATCCAGTGCTGCGGCGCGTTTCGCCGGCATAATTGAAAACACCAGACCAGTACCAAAGGCCACTACCAGTGCGGCGGGCACGGCCCAGTTAGGCGGCTGTAGAGGAAAGCTCGGCCAGAGGCCTGCAAGAATAGTAATCAGAGCAAAGGCAAAGCCAATACCCAGGGCCGAGCCCATGGAGATCAGCAGCAGGGATTCGCCAATAAACAACTGTTTAATTTGGCGACTGCTAGCACCTATGGCCTTTAACAAGCCTATCTCCTGACGCCGCTGACTCACGGAAATCAGACTAATGTTCATAATCAGAATACCGGCCACCAGCAGGCTAATAGAAGAGATTGCCGCTATGGCCATGGTCAGTGTGGCGAGAATATTATCAAAGGCAGCGAGCATGGAATCCTGGCTGATCACAGTGACATCTTCCTCACCATCGTGACGACTGCGAATAAGCTTGAGGACTTTTTCTTGAATTTTGTCACTGTCGGCACTGGAGGCAATATCCAGCAGAATGCGAAATAGGCCCGGAGAATCAAATAACTGCTCAGCGGTGCGCACCGGAATCAACAGCATATCCCGCATATCCAGGCCCAGAGATTCACCGCGCTCTTCGAGTACGCCGATAACTCGCATGCGCCGATCACCAACTCGCACCCATTCACCCAGGGCACGACTGTTACCAAACAGTTCCCGTTTAACTTTGATTCCCAACACACAGACCGCCAGAGGTTCTGAGCGGGAGCGTGGACTGAGAATTCTGCCGACACCCACTTCTAGCTGACGCACGGCAAAAAATTTGTCGCTGCTGCCCAGAGTAATAACCTCTCTAGAGCGACTGGAATGGGCCACTGTGGTAGTTCCGGCAATAATAGGCGCCACTGCCAGTACCCCTGGAATTCGCCCCAGAGCATTGGCATCTTCAAGGGTCAGATCCCGCGGGGCAGCGCCATAGATAGGAGGACCGCCACCGGTGGTTTCCTTGCGTCCCGGAAGCACAATTAAAATGCGATTGCCCAGTGCCGAGAACTCGCGATCCACATAACCACGAGCGCCCTCACCGAGGCTGGTCAACAGAATCACCGAGGCCACACCTATGGCCACCGCCAATAGCAATAACCCTGTGCGCACTTTGTGACGCAAAAATATTTGCCGATTAAAACTGAACTGGTCAGAAACTCTCATCACGACTCTTTTGCGTTTTCCTGTGATCATTTGCATGACCATTTTCATAAGTAGTCTGATCACTATGGATCGATCCATCGACCATGCGAATATGGCGTCTGGCCCGATCGCCAAGCTGCTGATCATGGGTCACTGTAATAAGGGTAATGCCGTCCTGATTGAGCTTCTCCAGCACATCGATAACTTCACCACCTGATTTGGAGTCGAGATTTCCTGTTGGCTCATCGGCCAGCAGTAGTCTTGGTCGCATCACAATAGCCCTAGCTATAGCCACCCTCTGCAATTGCCCTCCAGACAATTGATTAGGTTTGTGGGAGGCGCGCTGAGAGAGACCCACCATAGCCAGCACATCGGCCACGGCACTGCGGCGCTGCTTTAGGGGCTGGCCGGCAAGCATCATCGGCAGTTCAACGTTTTCAAACGCGCTGAGTCGATTTATCAGATGAAAGGATTGAAAGATAAAACCGATATTTTCACCGCGCAAATGGGCGCGGCGCTCTTCATTGAGTTCTTCGGTGGCCACCTGATCAAACCAATAGCGCCCAGAGTCCGGGCGATCAAGCAGGCCAATCATATTTAACAGTGTCGACTTCCCTGAACCCGAGGGGCCCATAACACTGAGATACTCTCCTGATCCTATCTGCAAACTCACATCCCGCAGAGCCCGCAAGGGGGAACCCCCAACCTGATAGGTTTTATTAATCGCCTCCAGTTTGATCATGGCCCGTCTACTACCCGGACCTCAGCCCCTTCAACCAATCCCTGAGTGCCTATATTGCCAATAATCTTGTCACCCTGTTGGGCACCGCTGACAACCTCACTGAAATGCCAGTTGGACAATCCCAGCTCCAACTCTCGGCGTTCGATACGATTATCTTGATTGACCAAAAGTACAAATCGTTCATCGACCAGTAGTTCTGTGGGCACTCTTAAAGCTGAGCTTTTGGCCTGCAAAACAATTTCCATATCGGCGCTATAGCCAGCCAATAAAAGCGGCATCTGCTGATCAGCATCCAGTTCAGCCTCCACTGCAACTGTCCGCGCCTGCTTTTCCAGATCCAATACATAGGTGGAAATACGCCGCACTTTAGCTGGGAAATTACGCTGGCGAAACGCATCCATGGTGACTCGCACTGGCATGCCTATGGCGATCTGTGAGGCATCCACTTCATCTATGGGGGCGCTGATGTAATGACAGTCATCGGTGAGTAAGTCGATAGCCGGAGGGGTCTGAACCCCTGGGGGCGAGGGAGTGGAAAACTCCCCTAGCTCGCCGGTCACTTCGGCGACCCGTCCAGCAAAGGGAGCGTGGAGATAAGTCTGAGCCAGTACCGCCTCAGCCAATTTCACACTGGCTTTTGCCTGCCCTACTCTTGCCTTAGCCGCCTCACAGGCTGCGGCACTGGCATTGGATTTGGCCAGGGCCAGATCGGCGCGCTCGGAGGAAACCAGATTCTTTTCAACCAGTGCCAGCAGGCGTTGCGACTCCCTGGCATCTGAGGCGCTGGCAATGCAGATACTCTGGCGCTCTTTGTCCATAGAGCTGGCGATTGCCTTGGCCTGTTCCACCTGAGCCGCGCGATCCTCATTCCACAGTGACATAAGCAACTGCCCCGCTACTACCTCTTCGCCTTCGTCCACATGGAGCTTAGCGATCTGACCACCTATGGGCAGTGACAGTTTGGAGCGCTGACAGGCTTCGACAGTTCCCGCGCGGGTATTGGAAACACTGCTCTCAACTAATCCCATTGAGAGCTCAACCAAGTGCACCTCTGGTAGTTGCGGTCGTGAAAAAAAGTAAATAAGGGCGGCCAGGAAACTGAATGCCGCGATCCAAATCCATCTGCTATTCATAGCTCTACCTTTTCCGAGTTGATGCTATAAAAGTAGTGAACCGCAGAGAAGATATCTAGTGAACTGTTGCAGGGCGCTTAGCAGACTGCACTTGAATTAGGTTTACCTGACACAGAACAACCTCAGGGGAAACAGCAGCAGATAAAGAGCTCTGTAAACTAAGATCTAAAAGGTCGAAATAAGAAGTGAAAAAAGAAATAAAAAAAAGCCCTCTGGCATAACGCCGGAGGGCCTGTTCTACACCGACGCGTTTAGTCGTCAGTTTTAGCTTCTGCTTTGGCTTTTTTCGGTGCAGCTTTGGCTTTTGGTGCGGCCTTGGCTTTTGCAGCCGCTTTGGCCTTTGGTGCAGCTTTAGCCTTGGGAGCCGCTTTGGCCTTTGCCTTGGGAGCCGCTTTTTTGGCCGGTGCTTTTTCTTCAGCGGGAGCTTCAGCTACAGGCTCTTCTGCTACAGGCTCTTCTGCTACAGGCTCTTCTGCTACGGGCTCGTCTATTACGGGCTCTGCAACGACTTCAGGCGCAGCTTCTTCAACTACTTCAGGAGCAGCCTCTACAATTTCTTCGACCACTGGTGCTGGAGCTGGAGCTGGCGCGGCGGTTTTAACCAGCCCATGGGCCTGCAAAATTGCGACTTTGTCGTCGCCATTAACCCAGTTATGCTCGCTGTTCTTAACTGCAAAACGACCAGAGCCCTTTTGATAAACTGTGTATTCTTTTGTTTTTTTAATAACTTTCATCGCTGTTTCCTCTTCTGATTACTCGCTTGAGTTTATAGTATTTATCAATCCTACTACTTCTTTAAACCCGACCCATGCGCCTGAGCAATTGCTCTAGCACAAGATTCGGAATCTCTGCGTTGGTGTAGAACTGCTTCGCAGTTCTACACCCTCCTAATCTTCAAAGCATCTTCTGATAACATTTAATACCAGCCCGCAACATCCTACAGGCTGGCAATCCAAGTTAACAGCGCGACAAAAGTCTCAATCTGTGCCCTAGCCTATAAGATTAAGCACTGGGCTGCTCTTTAGTGCGCAGCTTAATACTCAGGTCTCGCAGCTGGTTGTTATCTACCACACCAGGTGCATCAGTGAGCAGGCAGGCAGCAGACTGTGTTTTCGGGAAGGCAATCACATCGCGAATAGAATCGGCGCCGGTCATCAACATCATCAGGCGATCGAGTCCAAAGGCCAGGCCACCGTGTGGGGGAGCGCCATGCTTAAGGGCGTCGAGCAGGAAGCCAAACTTTTCCCGCTGCTCTTCTGCATTAATACCCAACACATCGAAGACTGTCTGCTGCATATTCTGATCGTGGATACGAATCGAACCACCACCCAACTCACAACCGTTGAGAACCATATCATAGGCGCGCGACAGAGCTTCACCGGGGTTGGCCCTGAGCTCTTCTTCGCTGCAGGAAGGCGCGGTAAAGGGATGGTGCAACGGCGTTAGTGCGCCAGAGTCAGTAGTTTCAAACATGGGGAATTCAATCACCCACATCGGTGCCCAGGCACAGGTATAGAGATCCAGATCCGCGCCCACTTTGCAGCGCAGGGCACCCAGTGCCTCGGAAACAATCGAAGACTTGTCGGCACCAAAGAAGACGATATCGCCATTCTTGGCATCCAGGCGCTGCATAATATTCATTGTGACCTCATCGCCGAGGAATTTAATAATCGGCGACTGCAGTCCTTCTATACCATTTTCAATGGCGTTGACCTTTATCCAAGCCAGACCTTTAGCACCATAAATACTGACAAACTTGGTGTACTCATCGATCTTCTTGCGAGAAATTTCAGCGCCGCCTGGCACTTTAAGTGCAGTGACTCGACAGGCTGGGTCGTTGGCTGGACCGGCAAAGACTTTAAATTCAATGTCTTTGAGTAGATCTTTGATCTCAACCAGTTCCAAGGGAATGCGTAAATCCGGCTTATCGGAACCGTATCTATGCATGGCATCGGCATAGGTCATGCGCGGGAAGCTTTCGAAATCAACGCCCATATGCTCAGAGAAGACGCCGCGAATCATAGTTTCTGTAGTGGACATAATGTCCTCTTCATCGACAAAAGAGGCCTCTATATCAATCTGAGTAAATTCTGGCTGACGATCAGCGCGCAGATCTTCATCGCGAAAACACTTGGCAATTTGGTAGTAGCGATCAAATCCGGCAACCATCAACAACTGTTTAAATAACTGTGGCGACTGAGGCATAGCAAAAAACTGCCCGGGGTGCGTTCGCGAAGGAATCAAATAATCTCGCGCACCCTCGGGGGTGGCCCTGGTCATGATCGGGGTTTCTATATCTAAAAATCCATCGTCCACAAGGTAATTGCGGATCGATGAACTGATCTTCGAGCGGAAGCGCAGGCTGTTTTGCATTTCCTTGCGACGCAAATCCATATACCGATACTTGAGCCTGACATCTTCACCAACGGTGACATGGTCATCTAACTGGAACGGCGGTGTAACGGCGCTATTGAGGATTTCCATGGCAGTGCCATAGACTTCAATTTCACCAGTGGCCATATTGCTATTCACTGTTGCAGCACTGCGGGCGCGAACTATGCCTGTGACCTTGAGTACATATTCAGAGCGAACGCTGTCGGCCTGCTCAAAGAACTCACCGGCGTCGGGATCGAATACCACCTGAACAATACCTTCGCGATCGCGCAGATCAACAAAGATAACACCACCGTGATCACGGCGACGATCCACCCAACCGCAGAGGGTTACTTCTTGATCAATATGTTCACTGGTAAATAACCCACAATAGTTAGATCGATACATCTGTTGTCTTTCCCTACTCAAATTTGCTTTGGTTAAATTTAAATGAGCTCTCTAATACGTTTCTATTTAAGAGCTACTGGCATCAGTGGTGGATGTCTTGGAGCTGCCGCCACTTTCGCTAAGATTCTTTTTATTGCCGGTTTTAAAGTCGGTTTCATACCAACCACTTCCACTGAGGCGAAAGCCCGCGGCGGAAAGTTGCTTTTTTAACTCAGGCTTTGCACAGGCTGGGCAATCCACCAGCTTGTCATCACTTATTTTTTGTATCGCTTCGAGCTCATGGTCACAGGCTGCGCAGCGATAGTCATATATGGGCATAGATCTGATTCCTAACACTGTAAGACGGTAAAAATACACTTATCCAGAAGCTGCAGACAGTTGAGATGGCCTTCACTGGTAACTGCCGCGCTGAAAAAGCGCCGCATTATACCCCAGCGCTAGCACTTGTAGAATGCCCGCAGATGAGCTGGGCCCGCCGGAGATTAAAAAAACACGAAAAACATTGCCATTTTTGGCATATCAGGAAAACAGCGGCTATAAATGATTGCGAGGCTCTGTTGGCTGCTTGTCGCAATACAGCAGGGATGAAATATGACTTACATTTATAAAGGAAAATGTGATGGCTGTTAAGAAAGGATCTGCGAAAGCAACCTCAACTGCGAAAAAGGCTAAAAAACCGGCTGTGCAAAAGACTCTATCCGCTGCTAAAAAAACCACTAGTGGAAAAAAAGCGGCTGTGAAAAAAGCCCCTAAGAAAGTTGCTGCAAAAAAAGCACCTGTAAAGAAAGCATCTGCAAAGAAAGCTGCAGCTCCCAGCAAAAAAGTCACTGCTGTGCGAGAACGCTATAGCAAGACTCAAATTATTAGTGAACTGGCCGCCAACTCGGATCTGACTCGCAAGCAGGTCAACACACTGCTCACTGAACTGGCCACTCTGGTGGAACGCCATGTTAAGAAGCGCTCAGTGGGTGAATTTGTACTTGCTGGCCTGATTAAAATCCACACCGTTAAGCGTCCTGCCAAGAAAGCCTATAAAGGTATTAACCCCTTCACAGGCAAAGAGACCACCTTTAAAGCACGCCCTGCATCAGTGGCAGTAAAAGTCCATGCCTTAAAAGGCCTAAAAGATATGGCCCAGTAGCAGCCACATCTGACTCCTATCAGGCCTGTTCAGTTTGCAGGCCCAATGGTGCAAGCGCAGCGACAATACTCGCAGCTGTTTCACTGAACAGCTGTGGCGGATAGGCCGCTGCAGCCGCCGCTCCCCAGACAGGTCCGGGCCAAGCGGCATCGTTCTCAAATCGCACCACATGGTGCATATGCAGCTGCGGAACCCTATTGCCTATGGTCGCCACGTTGATTTTGTCTGCCCCGAACAAATCGGATAATGTCTCGGCCAACAGACAGGACTCATCTAACAGCTGCTGTCGATCGGTCTTATTGAGCTGATAGATCTCACGCATGCCTTTGCGCTTAGGCACCAAAATACACCAGGGATAATTGGCGTCTTTACTGAGCAGTAATAAGCTCAATGGAAAAGCGCCTAGTAACTGCGTATCCGCTTCTAATCGGTGATCTAATTGAAACATTTTGTCCTCATCTCTGCTTACTCTCTATACGTCGACAGCTCAGGGCCGTAAAATGGCCGCCTAATCCAACCGACCAGCAGTGTAAGAGAAACCATGCGCGCCAGCCAATACCTGATTTCAACAAAAAAAGAATCTCCCGCCGATGCCGAAGTGATCAGCCATCAATTGATGCTGCGCGCCGGTATGATCCGCAAAGTTGCCTCTGGACTCTACTCCTGGCTGCCTCTTGGTCTGCGTGTGTTTCGCAAAGTCGAAGCCATTGTCCGTCAAGAGATGGACAAGTCTGGTGCCTTAGAAGTAATGATGCCCGTGGTACAGCCCGCAGATCTCTGGGAGGAATCTGGACGCTGGGGTCAGTTTGGTCCTGAATTACTGCGTATCCAAGATCGTCATGGTCGCGAGTTCTGCCTCGGACCCACTCATGAAGAAGTAATTACCGACATAGTGCGCAATGAAATTCGCAGCTATAAGCAACTGCCGACAAACTTCTATCAAATCCAAACCAAGTTTCGCGATGAGCGCCGTCCACGCTTTGGTGTCATGCGCACCAGAGAGTTTTGTATGAAGGATGCCTATTCGTTCCATATTGATAGCGCCTCTCTGCAAGAGACCTATGACCTGATGTACCAGACCTACTCGACGATTTTCGATCGTACCGGCCTAGTCTATCGCGCGGTACTGGCCGACACCGGCAGCATCGGCGGCAGCGTCTCCCATGAATTTCATGTGCTCGCCGACTCCGGGGAAGATGCTATCGTCTTTTCCAGTGAGAGTGATTACGCCGCCAATATAGAAAAAGCCGACGCCCTGGCACCCAGCGAAGCTGCCCTGCCCGCCACCGAAGAAATGGCCGAACTGGCCACCCCCGGCGTGCACACGATTAAACAGCTCTGTGAATTTATCGACACCAGCGCTGAGAAAACCCTCAAGGCCCTGATTGTTAGCGCCGAAGATGCAGAGGGAAAAACCCAACTCTACGGCCTAATGATCCGCGGCGATCATGAGCTCAATGAAGTGAAAGCACAGCGCGCCTTAGGCTTGCAAACCGAAGTGACTTTTGCCACTGAAGAACAGATTAAAAGCACCTTGAACTGTTCTCCGGGATCCATTGGTCCGGTGAATCTCAATCTGCCCATCGTGGTAGACCACTGGGCCGCTCAACTCAGCGACTTTGTCTGTGGCGCCAACCGCGACGGCTATCATCTCACTGGTGTTAACTGGCAGCGAGACTGCGGCGAATTCACCGTAGCCGATATTCGCAATGTAATCTCAGGCGATCCAAGCCCTGATGGCAGAGGCGTATTGGAAATTAAGCGCGGTATTGAAGTGGGCCATATTTTCCAGCTCGGCACCAAATACAGTGAAGCCATGAAAGCCACAGTGCTGGACGAAAACGGTAAAGACCGTGCTATGTCCATGGGCTGCTATGGTATAGGTGTGAGTCGCATTGTTGCCGCCGCCATAGAACAGAATCACGATGACAATGGCATTATCTGGCCAGAGTCCATCGCTCCATTTCAGGTGGCGATAGTGCCGATCAATATGCACAAATCTGAGTTAGTTGCAGAGACCTGTACGGCGCTCTATAACAAGTTGGTAAGCGCCGGTTGTGAAGTACTGTTTATGGATGAGCCCAAAGCCCGTCTCGGCGGCATGTTGGCGGATATCGAACTCATTGGCATTCCCCATCGAATCGTTATTGGCGACCGTGGTTTAGCCGATGGCAATGTCGAATACCGCAACCGCCGGGAACCAGAAAATCAACATATAGCTATGGATAAGCTGGATGATTTTATTGCCGAGAACATTATTAAATAGCGGTTTGTTATGGCCACAGTGGATTACTGTGGCCCTGCTTCTGCTCTCTATTTCAACCGCTGCAGTCTGTGCTGAGAAACCTGCAGCCGACCCAGCGCTCTTATCTCTGCTTAAACAGGCTGCCGCCGAAGCCGATAGTTTTGACAACCAATACGATGCCGAAGTTTGGCTGGTGGAGAAAGAACCGGCACTGGCCAGATTAGTCAAAGACCCAGTCCAGCGTATTTCACTGCTCAAGCTTATTCACAGAGAAGCCTCTCGGGCTGGGCTCTCCCCTGAAATCGTTCTCGCATTAATTGAAGTGGAAAGTCATTTTGATAGTTATGCCGTCTCTTCTGCTGGAGCCCAGGGCATGATGCAAATAATGCCCTTCTGGAAACATGAAATCGGACGTCCAGAGGACAATCTGATCAATATACAAACCAACCTGCGCTATGGCTGTACCATACTTAAGTACTATCTCGACAGAGAAAAAGGCCAACTCGCCGACGCCCTGGCCCGCTACAACGGCAGCTATGGTCAGTACTGGTATTCAGAGCGCGTACTCGATAGTTGGGCGAAACACTGGCGCTAGTCTATGATCCCCGCAACTAATAACGGTACTATATGCCCTTAAAGACAGTGAATGAGTTGACCTAGACGCTTTGTTAAACTTGTCGAGCCTTGGTTAACAGGTGTCTAACACAACCCAATCTCTCCGAGGCCAACTCATTTTGACCATGGGGTGGCAATTGTTTAACACCTGACTAACAACCCACTGGCAGCATTTAGGAAAACAACATGGCACTACTATTAAATTGCGATCTTGGCGAAAGCTATGGCGCCTGGACCATGGGCCTCGACGATCAGGTTATGCCCTTTATAGATCAAGCCAATATTGCCTGTGGCTTCCACGCCGGCGACCCAGTGGTAATGAAAAAAACCCTACTCTCCGCCAAGCGCCACGATGTGATTGTTGGGGCGCATCCCAGCTATCCCGATCTGGCTGGTTTTGGTCGTCGCTCAATGAAACTGCCAGCCATCGAAATAATTGCCATAGTCCAGTACCAGATCGCAGCCATTGCAG
>JAFMBU010000262.1 GCA_017858295.1 Porticoccaceae bacterium
CATAGCTCTTAATTCATAGCTCTCAGTTTATAGCTTTTAATTTATCGCTCTTAATCAACAGCATTAATTAAAGGCTAGATAACCAGTAGACGACGGTAACAATAATAATAGTCATTACAGCAACTGCGGCAATGGCGTCTGCCTTGCTGTTGTCGTTGCTCACTTGATCGTTGACGTCTTGAACTGATTGGTTGTTATCGCTGCTCATAAGTAGTGCCTTTTAATCTAACGATTTAGCCCTGTTATGCAGGGCCATAGAATTTGAGCGCGCATTCTAGCAAGTGCTTTCTCAGCTGTCGCCTGTTTACAGCCCCCATAAAAGGGCTTTTTAAGCAGATTTTCTCAGCGGTCATAGGCGAGCAATAAGATCCCTATCGAGGGGATATTCCGCAAACTGACTAGGATATGTCCAAATAGTAATTTAAAACCGGCTGCTGTGAAGCTATCATGTCGCCCCTGAAAGGCAGGGGTCATCAATTCGGCCAGCTATTCTGCATAATTTGTGCTCCAGCCCGCTCTATCCAGTTCGCTATTGCATACTGTTTGGGCTTGCTAATAAGGTTTAAAAACATCTATGTATATCTACGATCAATATGATCAAAAACTCGTCGATGAACGAGTCGAACAATATCGTGACCAGACCCTTCGCTATCTCGACGGCAAGATCAGTGAAGAAGAATTTCTACCTCTGCGCCTGCAAAATGGGCTCTATGTTCAGCGCCTTGCTCCTATGTTGCGGGTCGCCGTGCCCTACGGCCTTATGTCTAGCACCCAGGTGCGCAAAATGGCTGAAATCTCGCGCCAATTTGATAAGGGTTATGTTCACTTTACGACCCGACAAAATATTCAGCTCAACTGGCCACGACTGGAAGAAGTTCCAGATATTTTGGCTGAGCTCGCCAGCGTGCAGATGCACGCTATTCAAACTAGCGGTAACTGTATCCGCAACACGACCACCGATCAGTTTGCCGGCGTTGCCGCGGATGAGATAGAAGATCCTCGCCCCTGGTGTGAAATTATCCGTCAGTGGTCGACTATTCATCCGGAGTTCGCCTTCCTGCCACGTAAATTTAAGATTGCTGTCTGTGGTTCAGAAGAAGATCGCGCAGCCTTTTTACTCCACGATATTGGCCTCCAACTGGTGGTAAATGATGCTGGCGAAACCGGCTTTCATGTCTTTGTTGGCGGCGGCCTAGGTCGCACGCCGGTAATCGCCTCATCGATCAAGCCATTTCTGCCCAAGCAGCACTTGCTGACCTATTTGGATGCGATACTGAGGGTCTACAATCGCTACGGCAACCGCAATAATAAGTACAAGGCGAGAATTAAGATTCTGGTCAAGGCCTGGACTCCCCAAGTGTTCGCCGAGCGTGTAGAAGCTGAATGGGCGCAGATTCTGGCCCGAGACGTAGATGGCGTGGCCCAGTTAACTGACAGTGAAATTGAGCGGGTCAAAACCTTCTTTCCTCTCCCCGACTATCAGTCCGTAGACGAAACTGCACTAGATGCGACTCTGCAGGCTCAGGCCGCCGACAGTGTTGCCTTTACCCGCTGGCTGGAACGCAATGTGCGCAACCAGAAACAGGCTGGGTATGCATCAGTGACTCTGTCTCTAAAGCCCGCCGGCGTGGCTCCGGGAGACGTTACCGACCGTCAATTGGAGAGCATCGCCAATCTGGCAGATCAGTTTTCCAATGGCGAGCTGCGTACCACCCACAATCAGAATATTGTTATTGCCGATGTAATCAAGAGCGATCTATTTGAGTTCTGGCAGATGGCCAAGGCTGATGGCTTAGCCACTCCGACCATTGGCACTATCAACGATATGATCTGCTGTCCCGGTGGCGATTACTGCTCCCTGGCCAATGCCAAATCGATTCCAGTGGCCGAAGCCATTCAACGGAAATTTGAAGATCTAGATTATGTCTATGACCTCGGCGATCTGGAGCTCAATATCTCGGGCTGCATGAACGCCTGTGGCCACCATCATATTGGCCATATCGGCATTCTCGGCGTAGATAAGAAAGGCCAGGAGTGGTATCAGATTCAGCTCGGTGGCAGCGCTAATAAAAACGCCGCCCTAGCGAAGGTGCTGGGCCCCTCTCTGTCTCGAGATGACGTGGTCGAGGGTATTGAAAAACTGCTCGACGTCTATGTTGAAAATCGTCTCGAGGGGGAAGCCTTTCTCGCTACCTATCAGCGTATTGGTGCAGATAAATTTAAGGAGCGAGTTTATGCAAAAGATGCTTAGTCACGGAGCAGTCACCGAGGATAACTGGACAGTACTGCAGATGCCCGTGGAGACAATTCCCCAAGGCAATATTCTGCTGCCACTTAAATACTGGCTCGAGCAGAGCGCCGAGCTCGACGGACAAGCCGGTCTAGTGGGAGTTTGGCTCGACAGCGATGAAGAGGTCGAAGCCCTTGCCGATGATCTGGCGCAACTGCCAGTTGTAGCGCTTAATTTTCCCAAGTTTGTCGATGGTCGAGGCTTTTCCAGCGCCCGCCTACTGCGTGACCGCTATGACTATAAAGGCGAGATTAGAGCCATAGGCAATGTTATTCAGGATCAGCTGTTTATGTTGCAGC
>JAFMBU010000028.1 GCA_017858295.1 Porticoccaceae bacterium
GGTTTGGATATTTTGATTGTCCGTGAGTTGGTGGGTGGTATTTACTTTGGTGAGCCGCGGGGTATTCGTACTCTCGAGAATGGTGAGCGCGAGGGGTATAACACCTACAAATACAATGAGTCTGAGATTCGTCGTATTGGTCGTATGGCCTTTGAAGCGGCGATGGTGCGCGGTAAGCGTCTCTGTTCGGTGGACAAGTCCAATGTATTGGAAGCGACTATTCTGTGGCGTGAGGTGATTACTGCGATGGCGGCGGACTATCCTGAGGTAGAGCTGAGCCATATGTATGTGGATAACGCGGCTATGCAGTTGGTGAAGGAGCCTAAGCAGTTTGATGTGGTGGTGACCGGTAATATGTTTGGCGATATTTTGTCGGATACGGCGGCGATGTTGACTGGGTCTATTGGTATGTTGCCTTCGGCTTCGTTGGATAAGGATGGCGGCGGCATGTATGAGCCCTGTCATGGTTCGGCACCGGATATTGCGGGGCAGGGGGTGGCTAATCCCTTGGCGACTATTTTGTCGGTGGCGATGATGTTGCGTTATTCTCTGGACGCGGTTGCGGCGGCGGATGCGATTGAGAAGGCGGTGAGTGATGTGCTGGATCAGGGCTTGCGGACTGGGGATATTTATACGGATGGTATGACGCGGGTTGGCACGGTTGAGATGGGTGATGCGGTGGTGGCGGCGCTTTAGGGTTTGGAGTGGGCGCAGTCATGGGAACCCTTTACGATCGGTCCCATGAGTTGAGTATTTTCAGCGTTCGCACAACTCGCTGCGCTCAAACAAGTGCTCACTTGACCTGAAAATACTCAACTCATAAGCGGGCCCTGATTGATCGTAAAGGGTTCCCATGACTGCGCTGAGATACCGAGTGATAGCTCAAACTGTCATCCTGACAGAGCGAAGCGACGAAGGATCTCCTGCAGTTGGCAGAGACATGATTAAGAATTAATTAAATTTAAGAGAGTTAGAACAATGAAAAAAACAGGATTTATCGGTTGGCGCGGCATGGTTGGATCTGTGCTAATGGAGAGAATGCGTGAAGAGAATGACTTCGCCCATGTTGAGCCAATATTCTTCACTACCTCTCAGGCAGGCCAAGTAGGCCCCGATGTGGGTGTTGAAATACCGCTACTGCAAAGCGCCTTTGATATCGAAGCCCTACAGCGGATGGATATTATTGTTACTTGCCAGGGGGGAGATTACACCAAAGAAGTTTACCCACAGCTGCGCAAAGCGGGCTGGGATGGCTATTGGATTGATGCGGCGTCTGCCCTGCGTATGGATGACAGTTCCATTATTGTCTTGGACCCGGTGAATATGTCCGTGGTGAAAGACGGTCTAGCCAATGGTGTTAAGGACTATATTGGCGGCAACTGTACGGTCAGTTTGATGCTGATGTCCTTGGGCGGTCTGTTTAATGCCAATCTGGTGGAATGGGCGTCGTCTATGACCTATCAGGCGGCTTCTGGTGCCGGTGCGCAGAATATGCGTGAGCTGATCAATCAGATGGGGGTGATTAAGAACTCTGTATCTGATGCATTGGCCAACCCAGGTTCGGCTATTTTAGAGATTGATCGTCAGGTAACTGAGACATTGCGATCTGATGGTTTTCCTGTGGATAACTGGGGCTACCCATTAGCAGGCAGCCTTTTGCCTTATATTGATTCCCAGCTTGAAAATGGTCAGAGTCGTGAAGAGTGGAAGAATCAGGCGGAGACCAATAAGATTTTGAATCGCGAAGGCAATCCTATTCCATTGGATGGTCTCTGCGTGCGCATTGGTTCTATGCGCTGCCACAGCCAGGCCTTGACCATTAAGTTGACACAAGATGTACCTATGGATGAAATCGAATCCATGTTAGCTGAGAGTAATCAGTGGGCTAAGGTTATTGCCAACGATAAAGAGTCTTCGGTTAAGCATTTAACACCTGCTGCAGTTACCGGTGGCTTGGATGTTCCAGTAGGGCGCCTGCGCAAAATGAATATGGGTCCGGAGTATCTGTCAGCCTTTACTGTGGGTGATCAGCTGCTTTGGGGAGCGGCTGAACCGTTGCGCCGGATGCTGAGAATTCTGATTGAGGATTGAGTAAAGACTAATCTGCGAGATCAATTGGCAATAATGTGCTAAGACTTGATGATGGTTAACAGCTTGAAATATTGCAGGTTAGCTGCGAAACAATTACTGTAAAGATCTTAATCCAAGGCTCTTGATCCAAAGCTCTGTTTAAAAGGCTTTTGATAGGAATTTTTTTATGACAACCAGGAAGTGGTCGGCGCTTTTTATGCACAAATCTATGCAAAAATCTATAACGCAGGTTATGGGTAATCTTACTGCTCAGTTTAAATTAGTCTTTGCCGTCAGTGCATTTGCTCTCTCGGTATCGGTGGCAACGCCCTCTGCCTTCGCGGTGGGTTTGGGCGAAATCACTGTCAAATCTGCGCTAAATGAGCCCCTCGCGGCCACTATCCAAATTATCAATTCCAGTGACCTTCAAGATAACCAGTTTCTGGTGTCGCTGGCATCGGCCGAGGCTTTTGAGCGGGCGGGGGTGAGTCGCGACTTCTTTCTCAGCCGTTTGCAGTTTTCCATAGATCGAGACAGGGCCAATCAACGCATAGTCAAAATCATTACCGATCAACCTGTTGTCGAACCCTATTTAGATTTTCTCGTGCAGCTGCAGTGGCCTGAAGGTCGAGTGATGCGCTCCTACACAATGCTGCTGGACCTGCCTATTTACCGTGAAGATCAGTCAGCCACAATCGAAGTGTCGCCGCCGGTAACGCTTAAATCCCTAGAGGCCTCCAATCCTGTAGCTCAATCGTCGTTACCTGAGGCTGGAGCCCCGGATCGGGTAGCACTGACCGGTGACCAACATCAGGTGATTTTGGGTGACACATTATGGAATGTTGCTGAGCGTCTGCGTCCGCAGGGCGCCACCGTGCTGCAGACTATGGATTCCCTCTATCTGCAGAATGCCAATGCGTTTTCTGACGGCGATGCTAATCGGCTAATGAAGGGTGCGGTCCTGCGATTGCCTTCTCTGGATGAAATTCGCGAAGAAGCCGGAGATATGGTGGCCTCGCAAATTGGCCTTGTGGCACCTGCTGAGCAAGATACTGCAGTCTCGATGGATGCTGATATAGAGATTATTTATGCAGATGAATATGGCGTAGGCTCTGATGAAGAACTGGCCCTTGGCGAAGCAACTGAGGCACGACTGGAATTGGTCTCCGCCTCGGACGATTCGATTAACTTAGGCTCTAGCCTAGACACTGCGGCTATATCATCCGGCTCCGAACCTGTTGACTCTGTTCAGCAACTGTCTTCTGAGCTTGCGGTTGCCAATGATGAGGTGAATAAATTTCAGCTGGAGAACACTGAGCTACGTCAGCGCCTCGCATTGCTGGAAGCGCAGGTTGCCACCATGGCTGAATTGGTCGAGCAGGCGCAAAAGCAGGCTGATCTCGACCGTGCCGCTAGCGTGCCGGCTAAGGCTGACAGCGACCTCAGTGCCGCATTACTGGCCGTCCCAGCCTATTTTTGGGCTGCTCTTATTGCGCTTATTTTACTGCTGCTGGTTTTAATCATGCGCAGATCCTCGTCATCGTCCCGAGATAACGCAGCTCTGAGTGATCTGCCCATGGCCAGTTACGAAAACTACGATAGCGATGCGCCGAACAAAGCCACTGCTGCTGCAACGCTCCATGAGCTCGATGATCTGGAGTTGGATCCTGACGATGATCTGTTTGACGAGAGCGATAACGAGATCTTTGACAGTCTCGAAGAGACGATTGGCGAAGATGTTTTTGACATGATGGTTGAGGCTGTGGCGGAGGCAGAAGTCTATCTCTCTTTGGGAAATACGCCGCAGGCTATTCAAGTGCTAGAAGATGCACGAGCCCAGGATCCGGCAGATGCCGCATCGCGCCTAAAGTTAATGGAGATCCTTTTCCGTGAGGGCCGCAAAGACGAACTGAGCGCACTCTATGAGGAAATTCTGCTGACAGAAGATAGCGCCGCCATCGAAATGGCAGCGATTATTGCCGGTCCACTGGGGGGAGCTGTAACTGAGTTGGAAGACAGTGACCTAGAGAGTAGTTCTGAGCTTGGCGGTCTCGAGCACACCGATATAGAAGGCCTTGGGCTTGGTGATGTTATCAGCCCTGAGCGTATAGACAGCCCTGAGCCAATAAACAGCCCTGAGCCTAAAGACAGCCCTGAGCCGATAGACAGCCCTGAGCCGATAGACAGCCCTGAGCCAGTCGAAGCTGATTCGGCTGAGCTTGTTTCAGAAAGTACTGAAATAAACGGTACTGAACTAGAAAGCACAGATGCCAAACATCCCGAACTCGAAGACCTCGGCTTCTCCGACATGCATTTGGAGGCTCTTGAGCTAGACGATCTGGATATAGACTCACTGGATATCCAGGACTTTGATATTGAGCTAGATGATTTACCTCAGGAGTCGAAAAAATCCACAGGCGGCACAGAGGATTCAGCAGAGCTGCAGTTGCCTGGTGGGGAAGACTTAGATGACATAGTGGCCGATTTTGCCGCAGAGTCAGCAGTCGACGGCGACAGTGGAACTGATGGGTTTAGCGGATTAGATGATATCAGTAGCCTCGACTCAGCAGAGATTAAGCTGGACCTGGCGAAAACCTATGTAGAAATGGGTGATCCAGAGGGTGCTAAAGAGATTCTCGAGGAGCTGCTTGGCGAAGCCGGCGGCGACGGTAAAATCAAGGCTCAGGCGCTGCTCGACAGCCTGAAATAAAAGGGGCTCAAGTTAAAGCTTAACTGGGCTAACAAACCCCTCGGTGTGTATAATTTCGCCCATGACAGAATTAGATTGGGTATACAGCCTCAACAGCAAAATTCCCCGGGGAAAAAGTCTTCCCGAAGGCGTTAAACGCTATGCTGCCGTCGTTTCATACGACGGCAGTGCTTTTTGTGGCTTCCAAAAACAAAAGCACAGCCCCTCGGTACAGCAAGAATTGGAACGGGCCCTGAGCTCGGTAGCCAATTCTGAAATTGTTGTCAGCTGTGCAGGGCGCACAGATACCGCTGTGCATGCCAGCTATCAGGTAGTTCACTTCGATACGCCGGCGCTGCGTACTGGGCGTAACTGGGTCAAAGGCTCTAACAGCCAGTTACCAGATAGCGTTGCATTGCTTTGGGCAGATGAAGTGGCTGAGAGCTTTCATGCGCGCTTTAGCGCTACATCGCGCACTTATCGCTATGTAATCCATGCTGCTCCAGCGCGACCGGCAATACTCTCGCAGGCTGTTACCTGGGTGCGCAACCCCTTAAATACTGCTGCTATGCAAGAGGCTTGTCAGTATTTGCTCGGCGAGCAGGACTTTTCCGCGTTCCGTGGAGCAGGGTGCCAGTCCCTGTCACCCAATCGCAATATCACCAGCGCCAAGATTATTCAGGCAGGGGAGCTGATCGTTTTTGAAGTCACGGCCAATGCCTTTGTGCTGCATATGGTGCGTAATATTATCGGCTCGCTGATGGAGGTGGGTTTTGGTCGCCGCGATCCGGGTTGGATAGGGCAGTTGATTAAGGGTCGTGATCGCACCAAAAGCGCTGCGACAGCGTCGCCAAAGGGGCTCTATTTAGTTAATGTGGCCTATCCCACTGACTCAGCTATTCCCTTGATGCCGAAGGGACCATTGTTTTTAAATATTTAAATTTAATATATAAAAAACATGTAGTTAGTGGGTCTAGTTAAAGTAAATTATTCAATATTTTCACAGGTGAAAGCATGTCGGTCCAGGTAAAAATTTGTGGTATCACTACACCAGAGCAAGCACTTATGGTGCAACAGGCCGGCGCCGATGCCCTGGGTCTGGTGATCTACCGCAAGAGCTCCCGCTATGTGGATTTGCGTCAGGCGATGGCTATTCGTGCAGTGATTGCCTCGGATGTTCTCTGTGTGGTGCTGTTGGTGAATGCGGATAAAGAATTTGTCAAACAGGTGATCGCCGAGGTAAAACCCGATTTGCTGCAGTTTCACGGTGACGAGAGTGCTGAGTTCTGTCAGCAATTTGGCTTTCCCTATATTCGGGCGCTGAGAATGCGTGATGATCTTAATATTCCCGCCGAGGCAAAAGCTCACAGGCCAGCTCACAGTCTGCTGTTTGATGCCTGGCATCCAGGTCAGTACGGCGGCACCGGCGAGAGTTTTGACTGGGCTAGACTGCCTCGTGAGCGCAACTTTAATCTGATCCTGGCCGGTGGCTTGACCCCGGATAATGTTGCTCAGGCTGTGGTCGCTGTGACGCCAGATATGGTCGATGTCAGCGGTGGAGTTGAGTCAGCGCCGGGGAGAAAAGATCCGCTTAAGGTGCGTGACTTTATTCAGCGTGCAAAAACTGCCAGTTGAGCAAAAATAACCCAATGCACTGTTTAGCTCGGCCAATCTGTCGTGTTAAACTTCCGGCCTATTTCAGGGCTGCAGCATAAGGTGAGCGGTTAACTTGCTGCCAGTGGCATTCCAGCCTAGTAATAACAGTACTTATTGATTTTAGCGAAAGGGACACAGATGAACTGGCTGAAGCGAATTCGACCCAAGGGACCCGCGGGCACAACAAGTGAGCGCTCAAATTCAGTTCCCGAGGGGCTGTGGAAAAAATGCCCTAAATGTGCCTCGCCGCTCTACCGACCAGAGTTAGAACGCAACCTCGATATCTGCCCTAAGTGTGAACACCATATGCGTATCGGCGCTCGCCGACGCTTGGATATTTTTCTCGACACTGATGGCCGTACTGAGGTCGCCCCAGAGGTTGAGCCCATAGATCGCCTCAAGTTTCGCGACGTTAAAAAATACAAAGATCGCCTCACTGATGCGCAGAAAAAGACCGGTGAAAAAGATGCTCTGGTTGCCATGAGTGGCAGCGTTAAAGGCGTACCTGTAGTGGCAGTGGCCTTTGAATTTGCCTTTCACGGTGGCTCTATGGGTTACGCCGTAGGAGAGAAATTTACCCGGGCGGCGAAACTTGCCTTGGCGGAAAACAAGCCGCTGATCTGTTTCTCAGCCACCGGTGGTGCCCGTATGCAGGAGGCCCTCATCTCGCTGATGCAGATGGCCAAAACCAGCGCTATTCTCGAGCGTATGCGAATCGCCGGCGTCCCCTATATCTCAGTTATGACTGACCCGGTCTATGGTGGCGTCTCAGCCAGTCTGGCCATGTTGGGTGATATCAATGTTGCTGAGCCAGGTGCCAGAGCCGGTTTTGCCGGCCCCAATATTATTGAACAGACCATTCGCCAAAAATTGCCCAAGGGTTTTCAGCGCAGCGAATTCCTTCTGGAAAAGGGTCAGATCGATATGATTGTTGCTCGCCATCAGATGCGCGATCGTCTCTCGAGCATCCTCTCCAAATTTATGCATCTGCCAGAACCAGCTGATGCCTGATCGCAATCTAGCGGAGTGGTTGACTCTGCTAGAAGCGCGGCATCCGGCCGAAATTGATTTAGGACTAGAGCGCGTTGCCGCGGTCTGGTCGACTATCCAGGGGCAGCGTCGCCAGCAGGGCAACGCAATCTCTCTTCCCACCGCGATTACCGTCGCCGGCACCAATGGCAAAGGCTCCTGCCTCGCTAGCATGCAGGCGGTTGCCCTGGCTCACGGCTACCGGGTCGGGCTATTTACCTCGCCACACTTTCTGTTTTACAACGAACGTATTGCGGTTCAGGGACAGCCGGTCGACGACCAGACTATTGTCCGTGCCTTTGATGAGATCGAGGCAGCTCGGGGCGATATCTCTTTAACCTACTTTGAATTTGGCACTCTTGCCGCCCTGGTGGTTTTCGTCGATGCGGATCTTGATCTGATGCTACTGGAAGTCGGATTGGGTGGGCGACTGGATGCAATTAATATTATTGATGCGGATGTCGCCGTAGTCACCAGCATCGCCCTAGACCATCAGGCCTGGCTGGGTGACACCAGAGAGTTGATCGCTGTGGAAAAACTCGGGATAGCGCGTCCTTCGAGGCCCCTAGTTATAGCCGAAGCCGATGGTCCTGCGGGCTTTGACAGTATGATCGCTGCCACTGGTGCGCAGCCCTTTGTGATCGATAGGGATTTTAAGCTGGATCTTAAACTAGAGCCTGAGCGCTTTAGTCTTAGGCTTGCTGGTGCCGAACCCGGGTTTTTTAAAGGTCTGCCGGTGGCAGGATTAATGCCCAGTAATAAAGCGGCTGCACTGCAGGCGCTAAGCTGTGCAGGCTTTAGTCTGGAGGCAGATAAAGTGATCGCGGCCCTAGAGGGTCTGTCGCTCACTGGTCGTCAACAGCAACTGATGATTAATGATTGCACTGTGATTCTTGATGTCGCCCACAATCCCGCCGCGGCCATGGCTCTAGCTGCAGCGCTAGCGCCGATTAGCGGGCGCTATCTGGCCGTTGCCTCGGTGCTCAACGATAAGGATTGGCCGGGTATAGTTGGGCCCCTGAGTGGCGTTTTTGCCCAATGGTATGTGGGCGAAATAAGCGATAGCGAGAGGGCGACTAAAGCTCAAACTATGCATGAAGTGTTATACAATGCAGGCCTTTCAAGTAGTTTGTTTGAGTCGGTTGAAGACGCTTTTAATAGCGCCCTGGCAGAGGTCGCTAAAGAGGCCAGCAAAGACGATGTGATTGTGGTGTTCGGATCTTTTCATACTGTCTCAGCCGTACTTAGTATGCAGCGTGAGTCTGATAGGTGTATTCAATGAGTAATGGGTTACAGCAGCGAATAATCGGTGCCCTAGTTCTTGGCGCTCTGGGTTTAGTGATCTTGCCAATCGTCTTTGATTTTGCCGATCCACTAAAAATCGACCGTCAGAGTCGTTTGCCTGCAGCACCAGAAATTGAGCCTATTGAAGTTGTCAGAGCCCAGAGCCCAGAGGGCGATGTGAAATTGGGCGCCATAGATAGTCTGTTTAATATTGCCGAGTCAAAGCCCAGTGTCGATGTCAGTGAGGGCTTTTATGGTCTTAATGCCAATGACTTGCCGCGTGCCTGGGTCTTACAAGCGGGCAGTTTTGAAGCCCGAGATAAAGCCGAAGGGCTGATGCAGAGTCTGCGCAAGAGTGGTTTCAAAGCCTTTGTAAAGACCGCGATTGTAGACAGCACCACCTTCTATCGCGTCTATGTGGGCCCCAAAGCGGACAAGCGCAGAGCCATCGCCGAGAAGGCAAAAATTGATAGCAACTTCGCCACTGATGCGATTGTGTTGCAGTACGTTCCCTGATGCGAGGTTAGCCCGTGGAAGTGGCCACTGTAGATTGGATAATTATCGGTCTGGTAGCTCTATCAGCTCTAATCAGTCTGGTGCGTGGATTTGTCAAAGAGGCCATGTCCCTGGTTATCTGGGTGGTCGCCTTTGCTGTAGCGGTAAATTTCAAACAGCCGGCGGCGACGCTGTTGGTGAATATGATTGATCAGCCATCGATTCGGCAATTGGTTGCCTTTGGCGGTCTGTTTGTAGGGACCTTACTGCTCGGCAGTATGGTCAATTTTTTATTGGGTAAATTAGTCAGCTCGACGGGATTGAGCGGAACCGACAGGATGCTCGGACTGGTTTTTGGTGTGTTTCGGGGGTTGTTAATCGTTCTTGCTCTGGTGGTTATACTGCCCAGTGCATTGCCGGTTGATGAGGACCCCTGGTGGCAGGCGTCGGCGCTGATACCTGTGTTCCAGAGTTTTGAAGTCTGGGGTAGAGAGACGGCGGCGGCGATTAAAGATCTTCTACTAGGTTGGGTATAACAAATGTGCGGTGTTGTTGGAATTTCCGGAAATTCAAATGTTAATGTAAGGCTCTATGATGCCTTGACTGTGTTGCAACATCGCGGTCAGGATGCCGCTGGCATTGTCACCGACCATGATGGTGAGATTCACGTCTGCAAAGGTGTTGGTCTGGCGCGAGATGTGTTCCGCACTGAGCATATGGCGCGATTGGTGGGCAACGTTGGCATAGGCCATGTGCGCTATCCCACAGCCGGCAGTTCCGGCCCGGCATTGGCTCAGCCATTCTATGTTAACTCTCCCTATGGCATCTGCATTGCTCACAACGGTAATCTGACCAATGCCGATGATCTGCGCAGACATATTTTCCGCTCCGATCTGCGTCACCTGAATACTGATTCCGACTCGGAAGTGCTACTCAATGTTTTTGCCCATGAACTGCAGCTGCGCCGCAAGCTCGAACCCTCCAGCGAAGATATTTTCGATGCGGTAAAGAATGTTCACCTCCGCGTTCGCGGTGCATACGGCGTCGTCGGGCTAGTGGCCAATCACGGTATGTTTGCCTTCCGCGATGTCTACGGCATTCGTCCGCTGTGTTACGGCGAGCGCGAGACTGAAGCCGGGACTGAATATGCAGTTGCCTCAGAGAGTGTGGTACTCGACAGCATGGGCTTTGGTCAGATTAAAGATCTGCAGCCCGGCGAAGCGCTGTTTGTGGACAACAAAGGTGAGATCCATTTTCAGCAGTGTGCCGCCAAGCCTGAGTTAGTGCCCTGTATTTTTGAGCACGTTTACTTCGCCCGCCCGGACTCGATGATGGACAATATTTCGGTGTATAAATGCCGTCTGCGGATGGGGGAAAAGCTCGCCGAAAAAGTCCTGAAATTAATGCCGGACCATGATATCGATGTGGTTATCCCGATCCCCGATACCAGTCGGGTGTCCGCTCAGTCTATGGCTGAAACCCTGGGCGTAAAACTCCGTGAAGGGTTTATGAAAAATCGCTACATAGGCCGCACCTTTATTATGCCGGGCCAGACCCAGCGCAAGAAATCTGTGCGCCAAAAGCTCAATGCGGTAAAGCTGGAATTTGCCGGTAAGAATGTAATGCTAGTAGATGACTCCATTGTCCGCGGCACTACTTCCAAGGAAATTATTCAGATGGCCCGAGACGCCGGAGCCAATAAAGTCTACATGGCCTCAGCAGCCCCAGGCGTTCGCTACCCCAATGTCTATGGCATCGATATGCCGTCGGCCAACGAGCTGATTGCGCACGGTCGCAGCGACGAGGAAGTGGGCGAGATTATTGGTGCTGACTGGATGATCTATCAGGATCTTGAGGATCTTGTCGCATCTGCTGCCGAGGGCAATTCGTCGATTAAACGCTTTGAGTGCTCGGTATTTAATGGCGACTATGTTACCGGCGATGTAGATGAAGCCTATCTTGCCCATATCGACCAGCAGCGCAATGACAATGCCAAGAGCGAGGGCGGTGCTTCCAGTAGCGGGCAAAAGAATCAGGTTATTGGTATTCACAATAACAATAGTGCGGCGAATATTAACTAAGCTGTGCGGCTATTTTGGAGCATTAATTGACTATGTCAGACTCAGACAGCAACGATAACAACCGGCCAGCCGCTGAATCGGTGGCGGCCTATCAGCAGGCAACTCTGGCCATTCGCAGTGGCTATCAGCGCAGCCATGAGGCAGAGCACTCAGAGGCGATGTTCCTCACCTCCAGCTACGTGTTTGATAATGCCGAATTAGCCGCCAAGCACTTCAGCAATGAACTGCAGGGCAATGTTTACTCCAGGTACACCAATCCCACGGTGCGTGCCTTTGAGGAGCGTCTTGCGGCGATGGAGGGCGCTGAGCAGGCTGTGGCCACGTCATCTGGTATGGCTGCCACTCTCAGTGTGGTTATGTCACTGCTTCAGTCTGGAGATCATATTCTCTGCTCCACAGATGTCTTTGGCAGTACTCGAGTCATGCTCAATAACTATATTGTTAAATTTGGCGTCCAGGTCAGCTATGTGTCGTTGACCGATCTCGACGCCTGGCAGCAGGCAATTCAGCCCAACACAAAAATGCTATTTTGCGAGACGCCTTCTAATCCCATGTCTGAGGTAGCCGATCTAGAGGCGTTGGCCGCTCTGTCGAAAAAGGCTGGCGCACTCTTTGTGGTGGATAACTGTTTCTGTACGCCAGCGCTGCAAAAGCCTCTGCAGTGGGGTGCGGATATAGTGGTCCATTCGGCAACTAAATATCTCGATGGGCAGGGCCGCTGTCTAGGTGGTGCTGTAGTTGGCAACAGTGAGCTGATGGAAAAGGTTGTCGGCTTTTTGCGTGCCGCTGGACCCACCATGAGTCCTTTTAATGCCTGGGTATTTCTTAAAGGTTTGGAAACCCTGCGTATCCGGATGCAGGCCCACTCGGCGAATGCCGCAGAGCTGGCCTCTTGGTTACAGAAGCATCCCAAGGTGACTAAGGTATTTTATGCTGGTCTGGAAGATCATCCCGGTCACAGCTTGGCCAAGAAGCAGCAATCTGATTTTGGTGGTGTGGTCTCTTTTGACGTGGTCGGTGGCCGCGAGCAAGCCTGGGTGGTGATTGATAACACGCGCATGCTCTCTCTGACCGCCAATCTCGGTGATACCAAAACTACCATAGTCCATCCGGCAACCACCACCCATGGCCGCCTCTCCGATGAAGAGCGCCAGCAGGCGGGGATTGGTGAAAATCTGATTCGTATTGCTGTGGGGCTGGAAGATATTGTCGATATTAAAAATGATCTGCAGTTGGGTCTAGATGCTATTTAGGCCATTTAGGCCATTTAGGTCTTTTAGTTAGGCGTACCCGTACCATCCATTATTTTGTGGCGATAAAGCGCCGGGGTTAGAACTATGTTCACGTTAAATCTTCCCACTGCGGATCAGGCCCTGCCCGGTCGTGACAATGCTATGGAAATCAGCAACCGTAACTTTATCAATGGCCAGCCACTGCAGCCGCCATTTGCTGAGGGGCTCTCTTCAATGGTTGTGGGTATGGGCTGTTTTTGGGGTGCTGAGCGCCGTTTTTGGCAGCAAGAGGGTGTGGTTACCACAGCGGTGGGCTATGCCGGGGGAGCCACTCCCAATCCGACGTATGAAGAGGCCTGTTCTGGTATGACTGGCCATTCGGAAGTGGTCTTGGTGGTGTTTGATCCTGCACAAATAAGTTTTCAGCAATTGCTGACAGTGTTTTGGGAATCCCATGACCCTACTCAGGGTATGCGTCAGGGCAATGATCAGGGCAGTCAGTATCGCTCGGTGATCTACTGTGATACTGAAGCCCAGCTTGAGCTGGCATTGGCTTCTGCTGAGACTGTGCAGGGGCAGTTGACTGAGTTGGGTTTCGGTGAGATTACTACTGAGATTCGCATGGCGCCGACGTTCTTTTATGCTGAAGAGTATCACCAGCAGTATTTGGCTAAGAATCCCGGTGGTTACTGTGGTTTGCGTGGTACTGGTATTAGCTGTGTGATTTAGGTGATAGAGGCTGAAGAGCCACAGCTATTCTGAGGGAGATCCTTCGGCTTCGCTCAGGATGACAGGTTTTGGGCTGTTGTTCAGGCCACTTTGCAATCCAACCGCATACCCATTGTCATCTCGACCGAACACTCATTGTCATCCCGATCGCACACCCTTTGTCATTCCGGCCGCACACCCGTTGTCATCCCGACCGCAGCGGAGGGACCTCATCCAGTCGGCAGGAGATCCTTCGACTTCGCTCAGGATGACAGGTTTTGGGCAGTTACCCAGGCCACTATCCCAGTCGCACACCCATTTTCATCCCGGCCGAACCCCCATTGTCATCCCAACCGCACACTCATTGTCATCCCGACCGCAGCGGAGGGATCTCATCCAGTCGGCAGGAGATCCTTCGACTCCGCTCAGGATGACAGGTTTTGGGCAGTTACCCAGGCCACTATCCCAACCACACACCCATTGTCATCCCGACCGCAGTGGAGGGATCTCATCCAGTCGGCACAAAATCCTTCGAGTTCGCTCAGGACGACAGCGAATGTCCGCTAGGGTTTCAAAATCGCAGATATAGCCGCCTTAGCTTCGGGCGACGCAATGCGTTTAGCAAACTCCTCAGATTCAAGGCTGATCCGTTCAGCCAGAGGTTCCATATCTCGGCGCATTAGTGCTTTGCTTTGCA
>JAFMBU010000029.1 GCA_017858295.1 Porticoccaceae bacterium
TACGCTGAATAACCGGGGTCTCCTGAGGCACAAAACCGGAAGGCGACTGGTGCTCCGCAATCTGCTCAGAGGACGTCACAGCAGAGCGGATAGTGGGACGGATGGCAGTAGCTCTACCAGGAGAGCTACCTTGAAAGGCTGGTGCCTTTTCTGCCTGGGCGACAACGGCTACAGCACAGTGACCAGCCTCGAGCTGAGCAAACAGCTCTTCAATGCGAGTAAGAAACTTATTTTGTACCCAGTCTTCAATAAACCGATTGGGGGCAACTAACTGAACTCGCTGAGACATAACTGCGCCATCAGCGTCATCAACAAACAACTGAGCCCGCAGAGGTCTAATCCAGGTATTAAACTGCTGCGCCGGCAGTTCATCGCTTAAATGTTTGAGACAACCAGCCCAAACCACTTCCAGCGCGCTTTCATCGATCAACTGTTCACCACCTGATAGGTTCAATGCGCCATGCCCTGCAATCGGGTTTACGCCAACTAATTTTGCTTCTTGATTCAAATGGAACCCCAAAAACTACAAAGAGTAATTCAGAAACAGCGCCCTACTATCGATAGGGCGTTGCGACCACTCACCGTTCAATCCGATTACGGCACGCCGACAACGGATCCAATTTTATTATTATACTTTCTACCCAAAGCCCAAAGCCCAAAGCCCAAGACCCAGAAACCTGAGACCACAGCATAACCCTGTCTTTTTAACAGCCTCGGATTCTATACGCTTAAAAAAGATTTATCCACACCGAAAAAATGTGATGATTTTCGCAACAAAATATCAATTCTATATTTTTCAGTAGGTTACGGAATATCAAACTTATTTTTATTCACAGAGATAGAAACAAAAACTGGTTACTATTTGTACATCATCTGTGGATAACCTGTATATAACCAGTATAAAACCCGTGCGTAAGGCAGTTTCCCGGAGCCTGCCAGAGGCTTTGTCGACAATCGAAAATCGGGAAGGTGACTCGAGCAAAGAAATAGGTCACTTTCCAATACAGAACGACGAAAAGATATGACCCAATAGATCATCAGAGGTAAATACCCCAGTAATTTCAGAGAGTTGAGTTTGCGCTAAACGAAGATCTTCGGCGAGCAATTCGCCAGCCCCGCTGCCGCTCAACTGCCTCTGCCCAACAACTACCAACTCAAGAGCCTTCTCTAGGGCGGCAAGATGACGACGGCGGGCAGAGAACAGACCTTCGCTGCGCTCGTCAAAACCCATGCTGGACTGCAGAAAGTCCACCAGCTCATCGAGCCCGGTCTTGTGCTTTGCCGAGATAGCAAAACTATTCACCCGCTCGGACAGCCTTCCCGGGCGGTGACCGGACTCATCAATCTTGTTTAACACCAGAGATATAGGCTGTCTCGCTACACCAAAGCGGGCAAAATACTCTGGCCATATCGCCGTTAGATCCGGATCATCTGACTCATTGGCGTCCACTAAAAACAGCAGCTGATCAGCTTGCTCAATCTCTAGCCAGGCTCGCCTAATCCCCTCGAGCTCAATTTCATCATCACTGTCCCGCAACCCTGCGGTGTCCACTATATGCAGGGGCATGCCGTCCAAGGTTACGGTTTCACGAAGAACATCGCGGGTGGTGCCAGCCTTGGGGGTAACAATCGCCGCATCGCGACCAGCAAGGGCATTTAACAGACTCGACTTCCCGGCATTGGGTTTACCTGCCAGCACCACCGTCATACCGTCACGGAGCAGCGAACCTTGCTGTGCCTTACTCAGAGTATCTCTTAGATCATCACTTAACTGTTGGAGGTTTTGTGTCAGTCGCTCATCAGCGAGAAAGTCGATCTCCTCTTCAGGAAAATCAATTGCCGCCTCAACGTAGAGACGAATACTAATCAAGCGATTGACAAGTTCGTTTACCAGCCGTGAAAAGTCTCCCTGAAGGGAGCGAACTGCACAGCGTGCCGCCTGGATCGACGTCGCATCAATCAGATCAGCAATGGCCTCGGCCTGAGCCAGATCCAGCTTGTCGTTTAAAAATGCTCGCTCACTGAACTCTCCAGGTCTGGCCGGTCTAGCGCCCAACTCCACGCAACGCTGCACCAAAGCATCCAAAATCACAGGACCACCATGGCCTTGCAACTCTAAGACATGCTCGCCAGTAAAAGAGGCCGGTGCGGGAAAGTAGATTGCCACCCCTTCATCTAATACCTCGCCATTGGCACCGCTGAAATCAGTGAAGGTGGCCTGCCGCGGCAGCAGCTTCTTGCCAGTTATGGCTGCAGTGAAAGCGCTGATATCCGGCCCAGATATACGCACAATACCTACACCACCGCGCCCTGGCGCAGTAGCAATGGCAACAATACTATCTAAACTGTTTTGCACAAATACACCTCAAGAAACAGGCCGTTGAAAAAAGACCCCGATAAAAAAGGCCCTCGAGAGGGCCTTTAGTTTTATAGCTTAGTTGTTTGTTAACTAACTATTAATTACCCAGTAATGCACAACCCTATTTTTTACCCGCTTTACTGGCGGCCGCAGACGCAGTGGCCAATTGCCGGTTGACATACCACTGCTGGAACATCGATAGCAGGTTGTTAACCGTCCAATAAAGCACCAATCCCGACGGGAAGATCATAAAGAAGAAGGTAAAGGCGATAGGCATAATTTTCATTACCATAGCCTGAGTGGGATCCGTAGGCATTGGCTGCAATTTCTGCATCAATAGCATACTGGCGCCCATTATTAACGGCAAAATAAAGTAGGGATCCTTAGCTGATAGATCGTCAATCCAGAAAATCCAGGGAGAGTGACGTATCTCAACACTCTCTAGCAACACCCAGTAGAGCGCCAAGAACACGGGCATCTGCAACAACATTGGGAAACAACCGCCCGCAGGATTGACCTTCTCTTTCTTGTACAGCCCCATCAATTCCTGAGACATCTTCTGGCGATCATCGCCATAGGTCTCTTTCAGACGCTCCATTTGCGGCTGTAGACTGCGCATTTTAGCCATAGAGCGCAAGCTCGCCGCTGACAGTGGGTAGAGAAGAATTTTAATCCCAATGGTCAGTAGAATAATCGACCAACCCCAGTTACCAACAACCGAGTGAATGAACTTCATCGCCGCAAAAATCGGCTTCGCCAGCATCCATAGGAAGCCATAATCCACAGTGAGATCTAGATATTCTGCCAGCTCTTCGAGCCTCGCCTGATCTTTGGGACCAACATAAAACTGCGCGGTGTATTCGCCGTAGGCTCCAGGTGCAACCTGGATCTTCTCACCGGTAAAGCCCATCAGGTAGACATCTTGCCCAGAGAGTTTGCGCAAGCTGAAATTGTTATTCTGGTCCCCAGGCGGAATCCAGGCACTGACAAAGTAGTGCTGAACCATGGCTACCCAGCCACCTTCAATACTGCTTTTAACCGTGCCATCCTCAATATCGGAAAAATCGTGTTTGGCGAAATTCTTATCCGCTTCTCTTAATGCAGCGCCTAAATAGGGCTGTATGCCACCACTGGATTCAACTAAGGGCTCGTGTGAATCGCGCTTAATTTGGCCATAGAAAGTCGCTTCCCAAGGCTCATAGCTACTATTGTTGATCAAGTAGCTAACACCAACAACATAGTCAGAGCGGCTAAAGGAGAAACGCTTGACCAATCTCGCGCCATTTTGATTCAGCGTCAGATCTACATTTAGAGTCGACTGGCTACCCTCGAAACCGAATGCGCTCGCGGATGCGGAGTAAACTCCCCGACCTTCTCGTGTATCAGTGCCGTTTTGACCAATCAAGCCGCTCTGAGCTATATATTCATTTTTCGAAGATCGGGTCAGCAGGGTGAAGGGTTCACCACCATCTTCAGCCATCTTGGTGAGATGGTTGAGTAGCTTTACTTGCACTATATCGCCACCCAGCGTGTCGATAGTTACTTCAATCGTATCTGTGGTTACGGTAACCAGTCGCGCATCGACGCGTTTCTCAACAACCACAACAGGGGCTTGGTCAAGCGACGGCAGCTCAGCGGAAAGTTGGTTAGCCTGCTGTGTTTCAAGGGCCGGTAACTGAGATGGCTGCGGAATGGTTAACTCTGTTTCTTGCGGCGGAATCTGGCTCGCAGCGTTGTCTTGAAAATTGCTCCACTCGATAATGAGTAACCAAGCAACGAAACCAATAGCGGCGATATTTAGACTTTTCTTCCAATCCATTCGATTTATGACTCTGTATGATTATTGTTAGCGGAGATTGCTGTATCCGATTTACCAGAATGTTCTACCGGTAGTACCGGATCGTAACCCCCTGAATGGAAAGGCTGGCATTTTACTATTCTCAGCAGCGTAAGATAACCCCCTTTTACTACTCCAAAGCGACGAAATGCTTCTTCGGCATAAGTGGAGCAACTGGGGTGAAAGCGGCAATTAGACCCTAACAGTGGGCTAATGGCGTATTGGTAAGCTTTTATCAGCCCTACTATTAATCCAACAGCCAACCTATGCATCGGGTTTACTCACTTTATCTAGGCGCGCGATCAGTCTACCCCAAGATTGCGTAATTAGGGTGGCCAATTCAGTGGAGGAAAGCTTACCGAGATCTTTTCTAGCGAGAAACACCAAATCAACGGCCACAGGAAGCTCAGTTAGACGGAAAGTCTCACGTACTACGCGTTTGATTTTATTCCGTGCAACGGCGGTGGGAACGTTTTTTTTGCCTATAACTAATCCCAATCGCGACGTTTCAGTGCCATTGGGTTCAGAGAGTATCAGAAGGTTGGGGTGAGCCACCCGAACGCTATTATTATCAAAAACCTCCTTATAGTCGGAGGATTTGAGCAAGCGCTTGTTTTTACCGAAGGCAGCTCCGGGCATAGGTAGCCCTGCAAGCACTTAAGCAGCTAGACGCTTGCGGCCTTTGGCGCGACGACGGTTTAAAACGGCACGGCCGCCAACAGTTGCCATACGAGCTCTAAAGCCATGAGTGCGCTTACGCTTAATTATGCTGGGTTGAAATGTTCTTTTCATAACGTCTAATCCGAAAAATAGCTAAAATTCACTTATGCCGCCTAGTCTACCCGTTGTTATCCAGAGTAGTAGTCGGTCAGGGCGCGGGAGTTTAATGAAAATCACCCCCCGATTCAATGCTTAATTAAAAAAACCCAGAAATTGCATGTCCTCTTACCTTATACAGAGTAACAACAGAACTACCCCCAGACATCACACAGGATATCCTCAGCTTGTACTTACAAAATCATAGAGAAACCAGTAAACCAGCAAAATATTAGCCTTGAAATAGCAACCTGTGATTAACAGGTTGATAAAAAAAAGTTCTATCCACAGTAAACGTTTCTAAAACAACAAATTGAAAAACAGCTCTATTTCTATACACCGACATACACGAGCAATACAGCTAGAATCATTTCTCACTAACAGCCCCATACACCGAATTCTAATTCTAACCAACTGTTTCACTTGTTGTTTTTGTACTTATCCCCAAAAACAGCCCGACCTAATAACAACAATAATAATCTCCATATACTCTATATATAAATAATTACTTAATAAGTTAATAAAACAAAGAACAAACAATCACAAAATAAAGTGATTAAATTTTAAGCATCCAGACGTATAATGGCCGACCTTTAATTTGCCGCTTGATTACGTTTATGAATTACCCCGATAGTTTCGATGTCATTGTAGTTGGTGGCGGCCATGCCGGCACTGAAGCCTGTCTGGCTGCTGCGCGCATGGGAAGTAAAACCCTGTTGTTAACCCACAACATTGAAACCCTGGGGCAGATGTCCTGTAACCCCGCGATAGGTGGCATTGGTAAGACTCATCTGGTCAAAGAAATTGATGCCCTCGGTGGCGCAATGGCCAAGGCCACAGATCTTGGCGGCATCCAGTTTAGAGTGCTGAACTCTCGCAAAGGCCCCGCAGTGCGCGCCACCCGAGCACAGGCTGACCGTGTTCTCTACAAAGCGGCGATCCTAGAGATACTTCAAAATCAGCAAAATCTCACCATTTTTCAGCAGGCCGTCGATGATCTTATTGTTGATGGGGATCGAGTGACTGGGGTGGTCACCCAAATGGGCTTAACCTTCAAGGCTAAGACCGTGGTGGTCACTGCTGGGACTTTTCTTGCTGGAAAAATCCATATTGGCATGGAGAATTATTCCGCTGGCCGCGCCGGAGATCCTCCAGCCCTAAGCCTATCCCAGCGCTTGCGATCGCTGCCGTTTCGCGTTGAGCGACTGAAAACTGGCACCCCTCCGCGAATTGATGCCCGCAGCGTCGACTTCACTCAGTTACCTGAGCAGTGGGGCGATCAACCAGAGCCTGTAATGTCATACCTGGGCTCGGTTGCCCAGCACCCAAAGCAAACCTGCTGTTGGATAACCTACACCAACAGTCAGACTCATGAAATTATCAAAAGCGGTATGGATAGATCGCCGCTCTACACTGGCGTGATTGACGGGGTTGGACCCAGATACTGCCCTTCGATCGAAGATAAAGTGGTGCGTTTTGCCGATAAAAACCAGCACCAGATATTTATTGAGCCTGAGGGGTTAAATACTTACGAGCTCTATCCCAACGGTATTTCTACCAGCCTGCCCTTCGACGTACAGCTGTCTCTGGTGCGCTCTATAGTGGGTTTTGAAAATGCCCATATCACCCGTCCCGGCTATGCTATTGAATACGATTATTTTAACCCTCAAGACCTGAAGTACTCGCTGGAAACCAAGGCGCTAGGGGGGCTGTTTTTTGCCGGTCAAATCAATGGTACAACCGGTTATGAAGAGGCAGCGGCACAGGGCTTGCTGGCGGGAACCAATGCGGCGCTTCAGGTTCAGGGTCGCGAGAGCTGGTGCCCCCGGCGCGACGAAGCCTATATTGGCGTTCTGGTCGATGACCTGATCACCATGGGCACCACAGAGCCCTACCGGATGTTCACCAGCCGTGCCGAATATCGTTTATTGCTGCGGGAAGATAATGCCGATATGCGCCTCACCGAAAAAGGCCGCGAGCTGGGTCTTGTGGATGACGATCGCTGGAAGCAATTTAGTGACAAGCGTGAAGCCATTGAGCTTGAGCGCCAGCGTCTAAAGAGTACTTGGATTCAACCTGCCAGCGACACTGCAGAAAAGCTCTCCGCCCACATTGAAAATAAACTCTCCCACGAGTACTCGCTGTTTGAGTTACTCAAGCGCCCTGAGATCGACTACAAGATTATCGGCTCGCTCTATCCGGATCATCAAGTGGAAAAAACGATCGCTGAGCAGGTGGAAATCGACGCTAAATATTCCGGCTACATCACTCGCCAGCAGGATGAGGTCAACCGTCTGCGGCGCCATGAGAAGACCCGTATTCCGGTTGATTTTAATTATCAGTCAATCAAAGGCCTGTCCAACGAGGTAAAGCAAAAGCTCTCTGAAGCCACACCTGAAACGCTGGCCAGAGCCAGCAGAATCCCCGGCGTTACTCCGGCCGCCATTTCGCTGTTAATTGTGCAGTTGAAAAAACATGCCGCTTAAATTACCCGCTGAACCTCATTTGGCTCCCATCCTTGAAGCCGGTATGCAACAGATGGAAGTAGAATACAGTTCTGAGCAGCGGGACATGCTGCTCGCCTATCTGCAGCTACTGATGACCTGGAACAAAGCCTACAATCTCACTGCCATTCGCGATCCTGGAGAGATGATAAGGCTGCACCTGCTGGACAGCCTTGCGGTGTTGCCCCACATTTCCGGCAAGCGCTTAATTGATGTAGGGACCGGTGCAGGTTTACCTGGCATACCATTGGCGATTATGTGCCCGGAGCGAGATTTCACCTTGCTGGACAGCAATGGCAAAAAAACGCGATTTTTATTTCAGGCGCGCTGTGACCTAGGCTTGAGCAATCTCAAAGAGATCAATTCTCGGGTTGAAAATCACCAGCCTGTAGTGCCCTATGATGCAGTGTTAAGCCGTGCCTTTACCTCGGTCGCCGATATGGTGAATAAGTGCTCGCACCTATTGAGCCCTGAGGGTCTGTTTCTGGCAATGAAAGGCAAATTTCCGCAATCGGAGTTGAGTGAGGTTGGCAAAGACTATAAGGTCAACGCTTCACATACATTACAGGTGCCTGGTGTTGACGGTGAGCGTCACTTAATTGTGATCAGTCGCGACGTTCAGTGCACCAGTAACACAGCATAAAGGTTAGTTTAGTGCCGAGAATTATATCAATCGCAAACCAGAAAGGCGGCGTGGGTAAAACCACCACCAGCGTAAACTTGGCTGCCTCACTGGCAGCTTATAAGCAGCGCGTACTTTTGGTTGATCTGGATCCTCAGGGCAATAGCACCATGGGTGTTGGTATCAATAAACACCAATGCAAAACCAGTGTCTATCATGTGCTCACAGAGAAAGTCGCCATTGAAGATGCGATTGTTCCCTGCCCTAAAGCAAAAATTCACCTGTTACCCTCTAACGATGATCTGGTTGCAGCTGAAGTTGAGTTGATGCAAGAAATCGGTCGCGAGACTCGTCTGCGTCATGCGCTGAAGCGTGTCGCCAGTAACTACGACTACATTATTATCGACTGCCCACCGTCGCTCAATATGCTCACAGTAAATGCAATGGTTGCCAGTGATGGCGTGATTATCCCCATGCAATGTGAGTACTATGCCCTTGAGGGTTTGTCGGCGCTCAACAATACAATCAAACAGATAGCTAAGCTGATCAACCCCAGTCTTCGTATCGAAGGCATTTTGCGCACCATGTATGACCCGCGCAACAGCCTAACCAATGCGGTCTCAGCTCAGCTGCGCAAATATTTTGGCAGTCGCGTCTACCGTGTGAGTATCCCGCGCAATATACGTCTCGCCGAGGCGCCAAGTCATGGCCTGCCAGCTCTGGCCTATGATCGAAACTCAAAAGGCTCGCTCGCCTATTTGGCTCTTGCAGGTGAAATTCTGCGCCAGGCCAAAGCTGAACCTGAGCAGCAACAATCCGCAACAGCAGGACAGTAGACCGATGGCGACAAAGAGACAGAGTTTAGGTAAGGGATTGGATGCATTACTTGGCATGACTGATGATACCAATTTTGACGCCTTCGATACCCCCACCTCAAGTGCTGCTGAGGGCCAGTTGCGGCAACTACCAGTAGAGCTTTTACAGCGAGGTAAATACCAGCCGCGTCGAGATATTAATGCGCAAGCCCTGGAAGAACTGGCCAATTCCATCCGCACTCAGGGAATTATGCAGCCCTTGGTGGTTCGCCAGCTGGCTGATGAGCAGTATGAAATTATTGCTGGAGAGCGACGCTGGCGCGCGGCGCAACAGGCAGGCCTAGATACGGTTCCGGTTATTATTCGCGAAGTGTCCGACGAAGCGGCCATCGCTATGGCGCTGATCGAAAACATTCAGCGCGAAGATTTAAATGCCATGGAAGAGAGCTTGGCGCTGCAGCGACTGCAGCAGGAGTTTCAACTTACCCAACAACAGGTTGCCGATGCAGTAGGAAAATCCCGCTCAGCGGTGACCAACCTTATACGCCTCACTAGCCTTGAGTTAGACGTTCAAAAGCTATTGGAGCGCGGCGACTTAGAGTTGGGCCACGCCAAATGTTTACTTGCCCTAGACGGTCCTGCCCAAGTCAATGCCGCGCGAACTGTGGCTGGCACTAGCATGACCGTGCGCCAGACCGAAGCATTGGTAAAAAAGCTCCAGGCTGGAGACGCTAGCGTCCCCCCCTCTGTCGCACAGAGTAGTCCTGATATTAAGCGACTGGAGAATGATATCTCTGAAAAGATTGGCGTTCCGGTAATGATTCAGCACAGCGCCAAAGGTGCCGGCAAGCTTATTTTCAAGTACAGCAGTGTCGATGAGCTTGATGGAATTCTCGATCATCTCAAATAAGTTCACACTAGAGATTACCTACCTAACCAATTTTCACCATATAGGCTCGATACCTTATTGAATATCGCTAGCACTATACCTATAATGCGCAGCCCTTGACGGCGGGCCAATTAGGCTTTGCCACAAGAGCAGCAAGAAAAGGTGTCGAAGAGATACGATGACGACCATTTCATTACCAGCGGTTAAGAAAGTCGCGCTCTATCAGTTAGCTCTATTGCTTCCTGCTTCAGCAGCACTGTTGGGGTGGAATATGCAGATAGCCTATTCGGTAATGCTTGGCGGTTTAATTCAGATTGTTCCGCAAGCTTGGTTTGCCCGACAGGCCTTTAGATTTGCAGGTGCCAGGCGAGTACAGTCGATTGTCAGTGCTATGTACTGGGGAGAGACGGGAAAAGTGGTGTTATCTGCGGTGTTGTTTACGGCAACTTTTTTGCTCGTTAGCCCGCTTAATGTCGGCGCGCTGTTTAGTAGCTTCGTGGTAATGATTTTGGTGCAGTGGTTTTTGGTTTTTACAATCTTAAAGCGCTAGGCACATAAATAAGTAACTCATACAAATACAGTAACGCTCGATTCAATATTGAGCAACAACCAGTTGAGAGACACAGATGGCAGGCGAAAACCCCGCAAGCACGACTGAGTATATTCAGCATCACCTTCAAAACCTAGTCTACGGAAATCATCCGGATACTGGCTGGGGCTTTGCGCACAGCTCTCAAGAAGCTGTAGAAATGGGCTTCTGGGCAATTCATGTGGATTCCATGGCCTGGTCAATCGGTTTGGGTTCGCTATTTTGCTGGATGTTCTTGCGTGCAGCGAAAAAAGCACACACTGGTGTTCCTGCTGGCTGGTTAAACTTTGTTGAAATGATTGTCGAGTTTATCGATGGTCAGGTAAAAGACAGTTTCCACGGCCGCAATAAAATGGTTGCACCATTGGCGCTGACCATATTCGTCTGGATCTTCCTGATGAACCTGATGGATTTGCTGCCGGTTGATTTGGTTCCGTCTCTGTTAGCCTTAACTGGCGTGCACTTCCAGAAAATTGTGCCCTCCACAGATCCCAACGTTACCTTGGGCATGGCCTTAGCCGTGTTTATTCTGATGGTTTACTACTCCTTTAAGATTAAGGGTACCGGCTTTGTTAAAGAGCTGACTATGCACCCTTTCAATCACTGGGCATTTATCCCCATTAACCTGTTTATGGAAACTGTTGGCCTCTTGGCAAAGCCGTTTTCACTGGGTCTTCGGTTGTTCGGCAACATGTATGCCGGCGAAATGATCTTTATCCTGATCGCAACTATGTTTGCGGCGGGCGCAGGAGCTGGTCTTATATCTGGCGGTCTGCACGCACAACTCTTTGGCGAAGAAACCAGCGCATTATTTTGGTTAGTGATCTTTGTACTGGTCGCTGGCGTATGCTGGTTGAATCTCAAAGGGAAAGTATCTACGGGTAAAACAGTACTGTTGTGTATGGCGTTTATGGCCATCGGCGGCGGTGTGTTTGCTCTGGGTGGAGGGTTAATGCAATGGGGCTGGGCGGTATTCCATATTCTGGTCATTACCCTGCAAGCATTTATTTTCATGGTTCTTACTGTCGTCTATCTAAGCATGGCGCATGAAGACCACTAATCTTACTGTAAATTTTTTAATGACTGAATTCAGGAGTCTACGATGGAACTAGTAATCATTGCTGCGGCAATTATGCTCGGTTTGGGCGCGTTGGGAGCGGCCGTTGGTATGGGTTTGTTGGGCGGAAAGTTGATCGAAGCTACAGCTCGTCAGCCAGAGCTCGGCCCAATGTTGCAAGGTAAAATGTTCCTGCTCGCTGGTCTGATCGATGCTGTGCCTATTATTGGTGTTGGTATCGCGATGTACTTGATCTTTGTTGTTGCTCCAGGTGTTGGCGCGTAACAAACCGATTAGCGAAATTTAATCCATTCTTTAACGAGGTAATGGCGTGAATATTAATCTAACGCTTTTTGGTCAAATGGTGACCTTTGCATTCTTTGTGTGGTTCTGCATGAAGTTTGTATGGCCGGTTATTATTGAATCAATGGAAGAGCGACAGAAGAAAATCGCCGATGGTCTTGATGCGGCTGATCGTGCACTGCGTGATCTGGAATTGGCGCAGAGCAAAGCCACGGATCAGATGAAAGAAGCCAAGCAGGAAGCTGCTGGCATCGTTGATCAGGCCAATAAGCGCGCGAATCAGATCGTTGATGAAGCCAAGGTCCAGGCACGCACTGAAGGCGATCGCCTGAAAGTGGCTGCTGAAGCTGAGATTGAGCAAGAGATCAATCGTGCTAAAGAAGAGTTGCGTACTGCGGTTGCAGGACTGGCTCTGGCTGGTGCTGAGAAAGTGCTCGAAGCGTCTATCGACGACAAGGCTAATCGCGCACTGGTTGATAACTTAGCAGCGCAGCTGTAACTGAGGTTAAGCATGGCAGAATTAAGCACATTAGCTCGGCCCTATGCGAAGGCAGCATTTGAGTTCGCCGAAGCGGCCGGTGACTTGCAGGGCTGGTCACAAAGCTTAGCGATTGCCGGGTCGGTTGCGCAGCAATCGAATGTTGTGCGACTGCTAGCTTCGCCAAGTGTTACGGCGGACCAGCAGGCGCAGGCATTAATTGAAATCTGTGGCGATGCGCTCAACGATCAGGGCAAGAACTTTTTAACCGTTCTGTCTGAAAATCGTCGCCTTCAGCTACTGCCGGATATCTCGCAGCAATTTGATGTTTTAAAAGCCAACCGTGAAAAAGCGGTTGATGTGGAAGTGACCGCCGCACATGAGCTCGACGCTGAACAACAGCAGAAGCTTAGTGATGCGTTGAGCACCAAGCTAGAACGTAAAGTAAACATGCAGGTTCGTTTAGACAAGAGTCTGCTGGGTGGTGCGGTTATCCGTGCCGGGGATACCGTTATAGACGGATCCATTCGTGGCCGATTGGCCAAACTCGCCGAGTCATTACACTCCTAAGGATTTGAGGCCTAAGCATGCAGCAACTGAATCCATCAGAAATCAGCGAAATTATTAAGAGTCGTATCGACAACCTTAATGTTTCTTCAGAAGCCCAAAATGAGGGCACCATTGTTTCCGTATCGGACGGTATCATTCGTATTCACGGTTTAGACGACGTGATGTACGGCGAAATGATCGAATTCGATGGCGGTGTCTATGGTATGGCACTTAACCTCGAGCGCGACTCTGTCGGCGCCGTGGTTCTGGGTGACTATCAGTCACTGGCCGAAGGTCAAAAAGCCCGATGCACCGGACGTGTGTTGGAAGTTCCAGTAGGTCCAGAATTGGAAGGTCGCGTTGTCGACGCCCTGGGTAATCCTATTGATGGTAAAGGACCGATTAATGCGGCCCTTACCGATGCAATTGAAAAAGTTGCTCCAGGTGTTATTGAGCGTCAATCAGTTGATCAGCCAGTGCAAATTGGTCTGAAGGCAATTGATGCCATGGTGCCAATCGGTCGCGGTCAGCGCGAGCTGATTATTGGCGATCGCCAAATTGGTAAGACTGCTATTGCAGTTGATGCCATCATCAACCAGAAAGGCTCAGGTATTAAATGTATCTATGTAGCCATTGGTCAGAAAGCCGCTTCGGTTGCCGCAGTTGTGCGCAAACTGGAAGAGCACGGCGCCATGGAGCACACCATTGTTGTTGCTGCTACCGCCTCTGATCCAGCCGCTATGCAGTTCTTGGCGCCGTTTGCTGGTTGTTCAATGGGTGAGTACTACCGCGATCGCGGACAAGACGCACTAATTATTTATGATGATTTGACCAAGCAGGCTTGGGCCTATCGTCAGATCTCCCTGCTGCTGAAACGTCCTCCGGGTCGTGAAGCCTATCCTGGTGACGTGTTCTATTTGCACTCCAGACTGTTAGAGCGTGCAGCTCGCGTAAACCCAACTTACGTTGAGAAGTTTACCAACGGTGAAGTTAAGGGCAAGACGGGTTCATTGACTGCATTGCCAGTGATTGAGACTCAGGCCGGTGACGTTT
>JAFMBU010000263.1 GCA_017858295.1 Porticoccaceae bacterium
ACCGATGAGACAGTGATTAACTTTGGTGGCAACACGCCACTGGGTGGAACTTTGACTGGTGGTGCTGGTAACTCTTACTACGCTTTCGTCAACCGTCCGTTGAACATTGCACTGCAGGCTAGGTACAGCTTCTAAAGTGTTTTAGTTTGGTAAAAAAGAAGTACCAAAAAGGGGCTGCAGTGATGCAGCCCCTTTTTTTGTGTTGCTAAAAAGTGTTGTTATAAAGTGATTTTTTAGTACTCACTACCGGGCTCTTAACCTAGCCGTTAGTGCTCAAGACAAAGCCAACGATTGTGGCAATGGTGGCGATAAACAGTGCCGTAAATACAAAGCCGCCAATAATAAATGCCAGCGGGTTGCCTTCCTCGAAATCGCGTTCTCGATTTTTATTACTCTGTACACCTATGGCTGCGGCTAAAATACTTTTAACTAGGGCGCCAATATTGGTTTTTTTCCTCTTGGGTTTATCTTCGATTACCGCCTTTTCTTCGCTCATTACTTTCTCTTCTCAACCTAGCGTAAATGTAATTTCTCGGGGCCTCTATTCTACCGACTTAATCATGTTTTTTATATGCCTCGAGAGTTCTGTACCAGCCTATTTCTGCAAAAGCGGCAGGGCATAGGCGGCGATAAAACCGACACACCACATAGAGGCTGACAACCATAGAAAGCGTTGATTCCAACGATCTGCCGAGGCACAGGCTGCTGCCAGTTCAGGATCTGTGGGGCAGGCGCGGCCGGGACGGTGCACTGCCCAAAAGCCCAAGCCAATCAGTGTGCCGGACAGAGCGAACATCCAGCTTTTGTACTGACTTAGGGTGATCAACCAGGGCGCAGCAGATGCCATAGTGGCGACGCTGGCGCCGAGCCCGAGTGTCACGAGGGTAATGGGCAGGGCGCAGCAGAGTAGGGTGCCGGAGGTGGTGAATAACAGTAGCCAGCTCCAAGAGCGTGGTTTAGTCATAAGATTGTCTCCATTTTAGAACACCATACCAATGCCAATACTGAGATAGTCGCCATCCCATTGTTTGTCGTTGTCGAGAGCGAGAAACTTATATTCGCCGCGGACAATTACATTGCGTTTAAAATACACCAGAACTGGCCCAGTGAGCAGATGTTGTCCGGAGTCTGAATCTCTCGCACTGATATCCCAGAGCGTAAACCAGGAAGAACCCTTACCGTCGGCATGGCTTAGGCCGGCATTGATATCAATGCCAGTGGTATCGCCGAGCCTATAGATATCATAGAGCTCATAGTATCCCTTTGATTCAGAACTGTAACTCAGGCTTAGGCCTGCATCCCAGTCGTTGCCCCCACCAGTGGGCATTCTCACTGAGGGCGTCAGGCCCCAGTTTGAGGTGGATGCGCCGGCGTTTTTATAGCGTTTGATAGGCATGGCAAGAATCGCATCGCCGTTTTTGCCGTCCCTATAAGGCACCTTTAAGGTCATGCGCAGGGCCGGTTTAAAGGTGTAGACCCCTTCAACCCAAGTGGTGGTTGTGTTGTTGGCATGGGTAATGCGGGTTTGGGCGCCATAGCCGCCATTCCAGCGCGGAGCCATATCCATTACCGGTTGGTGGGCATAGGCTTGGCTGGTCACTGTGCCGATTATGCAAAGTACAAAGAGTGCAATAAGTCGCCTCACTGAGTCACCTCCACCGAGCTGGCCACCTCGTTCATTGGCGACATTTTAATCGGGTCGTAGCCGCCGGATTTAATGGCTTCAAATATGACCTCTTGATTGTATGGTTGGCCTTTTTGAATGCTGATATAGACCCGCTGATTTTCGATATCTACTTTGACCCCGTCTTCGAACTGGCTGGGGTCGATAAAGTCTAATTTGCGTAGTTTCTTGGCCACGCCAAAGGCGCAGAACTCACAGACAATGCCATTGACATCGATCTCGTAGTTTGTCGTCCAGGCTGGAGCGGAAATAAGTGCCGATAGCAGCACTAAAAGTGCTGGTGTAGCTAAGTTTTTAAAACCCATGATGTCACCTTTAATAGCGTTCAGATTAATAAATAGTGCGCCAAATTTGGGCGCAGAGAACTATGAAAGGCTTGTGATTGGGGGTCTGAAGGGCAGTTCTATGGTGCGGGAGAGAGTCGCTGTTAGAGTAGTGAGAATGATATCTGAGTGTGCAGTGGCAATGGCTTTAGTGATATCCATTGGCAGGCTAAATACGGAGCAGTCGGCGCAGCATTGGCTGAGTGTTGGGTCAGACTTTTCGATGCTACCGAGATTGTCGACGGTGTGGCAGGGCATGGCAGTCGACGTGTTTTGGTCGCTCTGTTGCGATATTTCTGGATTGCCGTCGGCGCTGTCCATAGAACAGGTGCTGTGAGCCAGGGCTGCATTCATAGTGAAGACAATCACTAGGATATTGAGTAGAGCTGAAAAATGGCGTGAGATCGTTTTCATGTAACAGATAAGACACTATATGCGGTCAGAGTTCAACTGGAGACTTTGCGCCTTTTTATTATGAGCCAGTGAAAGGGTCAGCTGCCGATGGGTTGAGATCCCTCCACTGCGGTCGGGATGACAGTTGGGT
>JAFMBU010000264.1 GCA_017858295.1 Porticoccaceae bacterium
GCTTTAAAACAATGATTGATTAGCTATGAATAAAAATCGTTTGCGCTGGGCTTGTCGCCGCGGCATGTTAGAGCTCGACCTGATTCTCGAGCCCTTTGTTGAGCAGTTTTACGAGACCCTAGAAGAGGCTGATCAGCTGCGTTTTGAGGTGCTGTTGGAGAGTGAAGATCAGTCGCTGTTTATGTGGTTAATGAAGCGTCAGTCACCGGATAGCCCCGATATGCAAAGGATAGTGCAGATCATCCATGAGTCCCGCCCCCAACTCGGCTGAGTTTCAGCTTAGTCCTTCATTCTATTATCTCAGTGCGCGGCTAGTTTTAGCTGCCTTGGTCGCTGTGCTGATTATTCTGTTGCCGATACTATTTTGGGTGAAGCTAATCGGGCTGCTGTGTGTTGGCTTGGCGGTTTGGTATTTGGCTGTGGATTATCGTAGCCAGAGTCCTGAGAAATTGATTCTGCTGGATGCTAAGGAAGATCGTTGGTGTTTGAAGTCTGCAACGGAGACGGTGGAGCTGATATTGACGCCAACCCAGTTTGTCACGCGGCACCTGGTGATCCTGTATTTTAAACTGCCAGAGGGAGGGCAAATAGTTCGAGTAGTGCCCAGAGATAGTCTGTCAGCAGCGCAGCATCGACTGTTGCGTATGGTGCTGATTGGTAGAGCTTTTAAATAATGCCCTAATGCAACCTCTAATCGAGATTGATAATCACATCCTGCCCAGCAAAATTGATCGGCACTAGAATAGTATCTTTGGCGATCGGTGCCAGCTCTGGATAGTCGAGGGTATAGTGCAGGCCGCGGCTCTCTTTGCGCTGCAGGGCGCAGCTAATAATTAATTCAGCCACTGTGACGAGATTGCGCAGTTCCAGCAGATCACGGCCGACTTTGTAGTTGCTGTAGTATTCCTGAATCTCTTTTCGCAGCAAGTTGATGCGGTGCTGAGCGCGCTGCAGGCGTTTGTCGGTGCGCACAATGCCCACGTAATCCCACATAAAGCGTCGCAACTCATCCCAGTTGTGGGAGATCACCACATTCTCATCGGAGAACTCAACCTGTGATTCATCCCAGGGGCGAACAAAGTCTGGCTGGGGTATCTTGTCATTCAGTTGATTGATTTCACTGGCCGCCGCCTGGGCATAGACTAAACATTCCAGCAGCGAATTGCTGGCCATGCGGTTGGCACCATGGAGTCCGGTAAAGGCACTTTCGCCAATGGCATAGAGATTGCGCAGATCAGTTTGGCCTTTGGTATTCACCACAATGCCGCCGCAGGTGTAATGGGCGGCAGGAACTATGGGAATCGGTGTGGTGGTGATATCGATGCCAAAGTCTAGGCAGCGTTTATAAACAGTAGGGAAGTGCTCGATAATAAACTCAGCCGGTTTGTGGCTGATATCCAAATACAGGCAGTCACTGCCGAGACGTTTCATCTCATGGTCAATGGCTCGAGCTACCACATCTCTTGGGGCTAACTCGGCATCGGCATGGAAATGTTGCATAAACGGCGTGCCATCAGGCAGCTTGAGGATAGCCCCTTCACCGCGCAGTGCTTCAGTGATCAGAAATGACTTGGCCTTGGGGTGGTAGAGGCAAGTGGGGTGAAACTGATTGAATTCGAGATTGCCAACCCGGCAGCCGCGTCGCCAAGCCATGGCGATACCATCGCCGCTGGCACCGTCTGGATTGCTAGTATAAAGGTAGGTTTTGCTGGCGCCACCGGATGCCAGAACAACACTTTTGGCCTGCAGTAGTTCAACGTCGCCACTATTAATATCGAGAATATAGGCGCCGGTGCAGCGAATTTTGCGTGAGCTTTTGTCAGCCTGAGTGACTAGGTCCACAGCACAGTGGTGCTCAAAGATTTGTACGTTTTCGGCGGCCAGTGCGCGCTCGACTAGAGTGCCGGTGATTTCCTTGCCTGTGGCATCTGCTGTATGCAGAATCCGGCGATGGCTGTGACCGCCTTCCTGGGTGAGGTGATAGTTTGGCTCTCCATTTCCCTCGGCCTCTTCCTTGGTAAAATCGACACCACTGTCAATTAGCCAGTTCACTGCACCGGGCCCGTTCTCGACCACAAAGCGCACCGCGTCCTCGTGGCAGAGTCCCGCACCTGCAGCTAGGGTGTCGGCGATATGGGCTTCAGCGCTGTCATCTTTATCGATAACCGCAGCTATGCCACCCTGGGCTAACCAAGAGGCACCGCCTTGCAGCGTAGCTTTGCTAATTAATGCGACGCGCAGACTCGGATCTAGCTGGAGAGCAACGGTAAGGCCTGCTGCGCCACTGCCAATAATCAGCACATCATATAAATTGGTTGGTTTCATTTGCTGGTCACAATAGGTTGACGGCGCATGATAGTATAAGCCAAAGTCGCAAGCGAACTAAATCGAGACTCGGCGGTCTGTCTATGATTGGGGTTGATATTTATCGTATTCCGAATGTGACTGATAAACATAATAAACTGGATTTGTAGGATAAATGGATTGCTAGATGACAGAACAAAAAACAGAACCCACTGACCAGCAATTGGTTGTCAGAGTTCAGAAAGG
>JAFMBU010000265.1 GCA_017858295.1 Porticoccaceae bacterium
GCGGAGTATTTAGCCGCTAGTCGGTTTAAATACCAAATCAATATTGCGGCGGTCTGTGCCGGTTTATTGGCAGACGAAGGATTGAGCCCTATGGATTTTTATCATATGGCGACATTGGCTTTCACTGCCGGTTCGATGCCTTGTTTTATTGATGCATCAAATCAGCAGGAAGGATGTTTTTTCCCCTTACGGACTTCTCGGCTCAACTTTACGGGAGACGAGACAGTCAAGCACTGGAGGGTGTGAATAATGATAAAGATGTATGCAGCATTTATAGTGTTAGTTCTAGCTTGTAATGGCGTATTTGCCGAAGATTCTCTTAACACGGGTGTCGACTTTGCCGGCTTCTATGGTGATGAAGACTATGTTTCTATTGCCACTGGTTCCACTCAGCCAATCGCCAAGGCACCGGCGGTGGCATCGGTTATTACCGCCAATCAAATACGTGCTATGGGTGCTCGAGATATTGATCAGATATTGGAAACGGTTCCCGGTCTACATATCAGTCGTGACGTGATCGGATATAATCCTCAGTATCTTTTTCGTGGTATTTCTTCAGACTTCAATCCTCAGGTATTAATGCTCATTAATGGCATCCCCATTACCAATTTATTTCAAGGCGACCGCAATGTTGTTTGGGGCGGCATGCCCGTTGAAGCGATCTCGAGAATAGAAATTATTCGCGGGCCCGGCTCAGCACTCTATGGTGCCGATGCCTTTGCGGGGGTGATCAATATAGTAACCAAGACCCCTGATGAGGTTAAGCATAATTCTGCTGGCGCCAGAGTTGGCTCTTTTAATACCACGGATGTTTGGTTTACTGGAGCGGGGGAAAAAGGCGATCTAGGCTATATGGGCAGTATTGAATTTACCAAGACCGATGGATCCGACGCTGTGATCGCTAGTGATGCCCAGAGCCTGCTCGATTTGATTACTGGAACTGCGGTTTCAAATGCACCAGGTTCGGTCAATCGCTCCTCAGAGAATATTGAGTTGCGCCTTGAAGCAACCTTCAAAAAACTGCGACTTAGAGCTGGTAGCCAGATCCGCAACAATATTGGTGATGGCGCCGGTGCAGCCCAAGCACTTAATCCAGGAAATAAATTCTCCAGTCAGCGACTTAATATTGATCTCACTTATACTGATGAGGAGATATTTAATAACACCTTGGTTGAGTTTCAAGCGAGCTATTTTGATACCTCCCAAGAAGTGGAGGGCGACTTTATTCTCTATCCTGCAGGTTCCACCGGTCCCTTTCTTGATCCCTCCGGGCTGCCGATATTTCCTCCTTTTCCCGATGGCGTAATCGGTAATCCAGAGATTTTTGAGCGCCATACGCGCCTCGGTGTGCGCCTGGAAAATAGCGCCATTGACAAACATCGTATCAGTGCTGGCGCCGGCTATTACGACGGTGAAATTGATAAAATAACCGAGTGGAAAAACTTTGGTATCAACCCAGATACTGAATTACCCATCTTGCCTGGCGATCCATTAGTTGATGTATCAGATACTCCATATGTATTTCTCACCGAAGATAGTCGCGACAATAGCTATGTGTTTCTCCAGGATGTCTGGCTGCTGGCCAATGACTGGGAGCTAACTGCTGGGCTGCGCTACGACAACTACTCAGATTTTGGCTCGACCACTAATCCAAGGTTGGCGCTGGTTTGGTCCACCAGTTACAAATTAACCACAAAGTTACTCTATGGCGAGGCGTTTCGCGCCCCTTCATTTGCTCAGACGCGGGCAATTAATAACCCCTTAATTCTCGGCAATATCAATCTTAAGCCGGAAGAGATCAAAAGCTATGAGTTGGCGTTTGATTATCGGCCCAATTACGAGCTGACATTGATGACGAATTTTTTCTATTATGACTGGACCGATATTATCCAGTTTATTCCCGATACCAATAATAGTACTCGCACTGCACAAAACTCCGGCGAACAGACCGGCTACGGTATGGAATTTGAAGCGACCTGGCAGGCAACGGATAATTTCACTCTGACCGGTAATTTCGCGGTGCAAAACTCCACCGATGAAACACAGGATGTACCTGCGGCCAAGTCACCGGAAAAGCAGCTCTATCTTGGTGCCGATTGGATCTTGCCAAAAGATTGGCGAGTCAATGTGCGCGCTAACTGGGTTATGGATCGGAATCGTCTCAGTGATGATATGCGTTCAGATATAGACGACTATGTGCTGTTTGATCTGTCTCTGCGCAAAGTTATAAGCAACGCCTTTGAATTTGCCCTGACGGTGAATAATCTATTCGATGAAGATGCCCGTGAGCCCAGCCCTAACTCTGATCCCATGCCATTTATTCCCAATGACTTGCCGCTCTCAGGCAGGGCCCTATTGGGTGAGGTTCGATACAATTTTTGAGCTATGATTAATCTGTAGATATAGATGAGCTAGCAAGCCCTTAAGGCAATTTGTTGGCTCTTTTTTTACGGCAGTACAGGAGGTAGTGCTATAAAGATTTCAGGGAGCATGCGGGCGCTGTTTATTGCCCTTGCAGCACTGATCTTCTGCCGCAGCGT
>JAFMBU010000266.1 GCA_017858295.1 Porticoccaceae bacterium
AAGAACTCTAGACCAAGAACTCTAGATTACGAACTAAAGATCACGGATCTCAAAACCACAATGACGACAAATAACCACTGGATCGACAATAGCCAACAGCTCGCCGAACTCTGCGAACAGCTGCAGGACGCCACCGAGCTGGCAATTGATACCGAGTTTATGCGCAGCGACACCTTTTTTGCCAAGCTGGCGCTGATTCAACTCTCCGATGGCGAACAGTGCTGGCTGATTGATACGCCAGCTATCGATGAGTTGCAGCCGCTCACAGAATTACTTAACCAGCCGCAGCTAACCCTGGTATTCCACTCCTGTGGTGAGGATTTGGAGGTGCTTGACCAGGTGCTTTCTGTGCGCCCGAAGAAACTCTTTGATTCACAGGTCGCCGCTGGCATTGTCAATATTGGCTATTCCATGGGTTATGCGCGCTTGGTGGAAAATATGCTGCAGATTGAGCTGGGTAAAGAAGATACCCGCTCCGATTGGTTGGCACGCCCCCTCAGCGACCGGCAAAAGCTCTATGCCGCAGACGATGTGCTCTATCTGTTTAGAATCTATAAATTATTGCTTGAGTTGCTTGATCAGCAGCAGCGCCAAAGCTGGTTTGCTGAGGAGATGTTAGATCTTCAGCGGATTGCCGCAGATCGTCGCGAGGCTCTGGATTATTACTTGCGTGTCAAAGGGGCCTGGCGCTTGAATCCTCTCTCGTTGGCCGTGTTAAAGCGTCTCTGTGAATGGCGGGAGCAGGTTGCGCGGGCACTGGACAAGCCGCGCTCCCATATAGTGAAAGACAATGTGCTATTGGACCTGGCGCATAATAAGCCAACCCAGATGAGCCAGCTGCATCAGCTGGATGACTGGTACTCACGCTCGGTGAAACGTTTTGGCGAGCAGGTACTGCAGGAAATCGCCAATGTAGATCACAGTGATTTGCCTGGAGAATTGCCCCAGCCACTGTCTCGTGCGGTCAGTGATGTGATGAAGAAGATGCGCCTGAGCATCAATGATGTGGCCGAGCAACAGGCTATTCCCAAAGAGTTGATGTGCAACAAAAAAGAGCTGGAGTCGATTCTGCGCAGTGCCTCCGAGGGCCAGTGTCAGTGGCCGGCGCGCTTGGTGGAAGGGTGGCGGGGCAGTATGGTTATCCCGGCTCTGCAACTGGTGCTAGACAATAGTGATGCCCTATGAAAATTGCCGGCAAAATTCTCTGCGATATTTACAAAACCGCGACCAAAGACGAGATGTATCTCTATCTGTCGCGAGATGACGGTTTTAAGCGTGTCCCAGATGCTCTGCTAAATCAGTTTGGCAAACCGGTGTTGGTCACCACCATGTTATTGGCGGCGACGAAAAAGCTGGCGAGGGCAGATGTGATCAAGGTGATGGATGATATTACTCGACAGGGCTTTTACCTACAGATGCCACCACCGCCGATTCCATTGAGAGAGCAGCTCTAGTGGCCAGCCAACCCTGGTGGCAGACCAAATCTCTGGATCAGATGGATGACGCTCAGTGGGAAGCACTCTGTGATGGCTGCGCCAAATGCTGTCTGGTAAAGCTCGAAGATGCCGATACAGAAGAGATTTACTACACTAACGTCAGCTGTCAGCTGCTTGATACCGAGTCCTGCCGCTGTTCTGATTACGCTGGGCGCCACAAGGTCGTCGATGACTGCATAAAGCTCGATCGCAGTAACGTCAATAAGCTGGAATGGTTGCCGCAAAGCTGTTCTTATCGACTTGTGGCTGCAGGTGAATCTCTGCCAGAGTGGCATCATTTAATCACCGGTGATCGCGAGGCTATGCACAATTATGGCGCATCCCTGCGCGGCAAGGTGACGTCCGAACTAAACGTGCATGACGATGATATTGAAGACCATATTATTAGATGGATTAACTGACTATGTATACCGCTGAAGATTATCTCCAGGGCTGGATTGCCTATTCCATTGGTGGATTATTTTTACTGTTTTTTCTCTGGTACCTACTGCGCAATATTCGCTATTCCGCAGTGCGGCATATTTTTATGCTCAGCAGTGCTGTCGTGCTATTTACCCCAGTAACCGCTTATCGAGATGACGCCCATTTGGCGCCAGCGTTTTTTGTGAGTCTCTACGAAGGGGTGCTGCTCTCAGGTGCCAACGATGGTTTTCAGCGGGGCTTGGCACCGATTATTGCGGTGCTGATTTTTGCACTATTGATCTATGCACTGGGACGGTTTTTATGGGCTAAGGTCTTTGTTGCAAAGGTCCCAGTTCCCCGTGGCGCTATGATTAGAGATGGTGCTGATAAGGTGGCCGACCCACAGGCTCAATCAGATACTTAGTATCCGCCCGATTATTCTGAGACAGCAGTGCCAAACGAAGTGCCTCAAGTAAATTACCTGCGAGTTGCAATGAGATCCTTCGGCTTCGCTCAGGATGACAAACTTTTTCATATGTTATCCCGGCAAACCTTTTTATATGTCGCCCTGGCAAGCATTTTAATATGTCATCCTGCCAAGCCTTTTAAGATGTCATCCTGGCAAGCCTTT